>JACDAN010000245.1 GCA_013695385.1 Actinomycetota bacterium
ACGACACCCCGCCCTCGAGCGACGCGGTCGTCGGTTTGTACTGCTACTCCCCGGACGTCTTCGAGCTGATCCGGCAGCTCCGTCCCTCCTCGCGCGGCGAGCTCGAGATCACGGACGTGAACCGCCACTACGCCGCGCGCGGCTCGCTCGCGTGCCATCGCGTGCAGGGCTGGTGGGAGGACGCCGGCACCCAGGAGTCCCTGCCCGAGATCGGCGCCCTGATCGCGCGAACGGGCGTCAACAAGCTCGCGTGATCGATTCGCGGCAGAAGCTGCCTCTGAAGGAGGGGGCTCGCGGGGGAACCATGGGTTCCTCCGCGCTGAAGCTCGCGTGATCGAGGGGCTCCTCCGCATCCCGCTGCAGCGGCTCGAGGACGAGCGAGGCTGGTTCGTCGAGCTGATGCGCGCGAGCATGCTGCCGAAGCCCGTCCGCCAATCGAACCTCGTCTCCTCGAGGAGGGGAACGATCCGCGGGCTGCACTACCACGAGCGCGGTCAGGACGATCTCTTCGCGTGCGTGCAGGGAATGGTCCGGGTGGTCGTGCTCGAACGCGAGACCGGAGAGACCTTCACGGAGGACATTGGCGACGAGAACCCGGTCGCGATCTACATCCCCGGCGTGAATGCGCACGGGTACGAGGCGTTGACGGACTGCCTGTTCCTCTACCACGTCACCGAGGCGTACGACCCGGCTAACCCGGACGAGCACGGACTGTGCTGGGCCGATCCGCGGGTGAAGCACCTCTGGAGCACGAAGACGCCAATCCTCTCGCCGCGAGACCTCGCAGCGTGCTGATCACGGGCGGGGGCGGCCAGCTGGGCCGCGCGCTCGCCGAAGAGTTCCCGGAGGCGAGGGCGCTGACGCGGGCGGAATGGGACGTCGCATTGCCGGCTCCCCCCGGTCTCGTCGAGTCGGAGCTCGTCTTGCACGCCGCGGCCTGGACGGACGTCGACGGCGCCGAGGACGACCCCCAGAGCGCGGCGGCGGTGAACGTCGGCGGGACGGGGAACGTCGCGGAGCTGGGCGCGCCCCTCGTCTACTACTCGACCGACTACGTGTTCGACGGGCGCGCGCGGACCCCGTACGTCGAGTCGGACGGGCCCAATCCGCTCTCCGTCTACGGCCGGACGAAGCTGCATGGCGAGGCGGCCGCTGGTGAGCGGGCCTGGATCGTCCGCAGCTCGTGGACTTTCGGCGCGACGGGGCACAACTTCGTCCGGACGATGCTTCGCCTGGGCGCCGAGCGGGGGGAGGTGGCGGTCGTAGACGACCAGCGTGGCTGCCCGACCTACGTCGGCCATCTGGCGGCGGCAACGCGGGAGCTCCTCGAGCGGCCTTTCGGGATCTGGCATGTCGCCGCCGCGGGCGAGTGCACATGGGCCGACTTCGCCGAGGCCGTCTTCGAGGAGGCGGGCCTCGACTGCCGTGTGCGCCGGATCGCCACGGCCGAGCTCCCACGGCCGGCTCCTCGTCCCTCGTATTCCGTGCTCCGGAGCGACAAGGGGGCTCCCCAGCTCCCGCACTGGCGGGACGGACTGCGGGAGTGCCTCGGCCGGCTAGCCTAGCATCGGCCGATGGCGCGCTACTCCTTCCTCAGCACGTGGGCGGTGGAGGCGCCGATCGATGCCGTCTGGGAGGCGATCTACGAGACGGCGAGCTGGCCCGAATGGTGGAAGGGCGTCAAGGTCGCCGAGCAGCTGGACGGCGGCGGCGGCGACGGCGTCGGCTCCGTTCACCGCTATGTCTGGCGGAGCAAGCTGCCATACGACATCGAGTTCCGGATGCGGACGACGCGTGTGGAGCGGCCGTACCTGCTCGAGGGCGAAGCGGACGGCAACCTGCGCGGAGAGGGCCGCTGGCGTCTGTGGGAGGGCCCGGGGCAGAACGAACGCGCTACGGCCGTCACCTACGAGTGGGACGTGGAGACCACTATCCCGTGGATGAACGGCCTCGCCCCCGTCGGCCGCCCGATCTTCCACTGGAGCCACGACGTTGTGATGCGAAACGGGGGCAGAGGCCTCGCGCAGCGGCTCGGCGCCAGGCTCCTCTTCTGCGACTAGTCTTGCGAAATGCGTTTGCTGGTCACCGGCGGCGCCGGGTTCATCGGCTCCAACTTCGCCCGCTACTGGAGTGAGCGCCGGCCTGACGATCACCTTGTCATCTACGACCTGCTGACCTACGCGGGCGATCGACGGAACGTCGAGGACCTCGGCGACCGAATCGTCTTCGTGCACGGGGATATCGGTGACCCGGAACGGGCTGCCGCGACGCTGCGGGACGACCGCATCGACACGATCGTCAACTTCGCCGCCGAGTCCCACAACAGCCTCGCCGTGATCGACCCGACTCGGTTTTTCAGGACGAACGTCCTCGGCACCCAGACGTTGCTCGAGGCGGCGCGCCTTTGTGGCGTCGGTCGCTTCCATCATGTCTCGACGTGCGAGGTCTACGGTGATCTCCCGCTCGACAGCGACGAGGTCTTTACCGAGGAGACGCCCTACCGGCCGCGCACGCCGTACAACGCCTCGAAGGCGGGAGCCGATCACGCCGTGCGCGCGTACCACGAGACGTACGACTTGCCCGTGACGATCACGAACTGCTCGAACAACTACGGGCCATACCAGTTCCCGGAGAAGGTGATCCCGCTCTTCGTCACGAACGCGCTCGACGACGAGCCGCTCCCGATGTACGAGTCGACGGCGAACAAGCGCGAGTGGCTCCACGTGCTCGACCACTGCCGGGCGATCGAGCTCGTCCTCGATCTGGGCCGCATCGGCGAGACGTACAACGTCGGCTCCGGGATCGAGAAGAGCATCAGCGAGATCGCGGACCTGGTGCTCGAGCTCACAGAGAAGCCGGACAGCTTGAAGACGATCGTCCCTGACCGGCCGGGGCACGACCGGCGTTACCTGCTCGACTCTTCCAAGCTCCGCGCCGAGCTGGGTTGGGAGCCGTCGATTGCCTTCGAGGACGGACTAGCGGAGACGATCCGCTGGTATGCGGACCACCGTGGCTGGTGGGAGGCGATGAAGGGCCGCGCTCCGGTCGTCGAGTCTGCCTGGGCCTAGCAAGCCTTCTCGGCCTCCCGGCGCAGGCGGTCGATCTCCTTTCGCTTCCCCTGCACCTGCTCGGAGCGCGCGAGCAGGTCGAGCACCCCGTCGCACCGGCCGAGCGCCCGCCGCGTGAAGGCGAGGTTGTAGCTCGCGTAGGCCTCGGTGATCTGGCCGGAGCCGGCAAGCCCGGCCACCGACTGCTCGAGGAGGGGCAGCGCGCCCTCGTAGTTCCCGGCCTGCATGAGAGCGAAGCCCTGGTCATTCAGCGCGATCGGGTCGCCGCCGCTCGACGCAGGCTCCGTGGTCGGGATCTCCTCCGCGGTCGTCGCCGGCTCGGTGGGCTCCGCGGCGGTCGTGACCGTCTCGACGACGGTCGTTCCCTCGAGCGTCACGGTTTCGCGGACGGTCATGGGCACCGTCGTGGGGGATGCCTCCGGTCCGCCATCATCCTCGTCACCCCTCGTGACCGCGGCCGCAAGGGCGACGCCTGCGATCAGGAGCGCGGCGACGGCGGCGAGCACGACCGGCAGCCGGCTGCGGTGGGCGGGCCGCGGCTTGTAGGCGGCACGCGAGATCACCGTTC
>JACDAN010000042.1 GCA_013695385.1 Actinomycetota bacterium
GCGTGGCCTCGCTCACGACGATCTCACCCTCGACGAGCTGCTGCCCGCGCAGCTCCTCTTCGAACGGCCTCGCCAGGAACTCCTCCGCGGTCATGCGTTGCGCGACGGGCACGGTCGTCATCGTAGACCTCCTGTCCGGTCGACTCCACTCCTCGTGAAGGCTGGTCGGGTGCGAATTCGCCCCGGGGCCCCCTACCTGTACCTGGGTCTACTTACGCGCGCGACTCGGCGGCGCGTACGGGCCCGGGCGTCAGCGTCGCCGCCACGATCACGAGCACGAACGCGAAGCTCTGTACGACGATGCCAAGAGCGTCTCCGGGCATCGGGTCGCCGAAGACCGCTATTCCCCCGGTGATCGCCGACACGTTGGCGGCGGCGCTGGTGACGGTGATGACCGGCACGGCCTCGCCCGTCTGCAGGCCGCGGGCCGACGCGTAGAAGGCAATTACCGAAGCGAGGACGCAGGTCAGAAGCCAGGGCGAGAGGAGACCCAGCGCGCCCTCGCTGCCGACGCTGCCTGTCAGGGCCTTGATCGCGACATCCGATACTCCGAAGAGGATCCCGGCGGCCGCGCCCAGCAGCACGCCGTGGTGCTCGTGTGGGGCGCCGAACCTGGGAGAGAGGACGAGGAGCATCCCGACCGCGAGCAGGCCGGCCTCGAAGGCGATCATGCCGGCGACGGAGTAGCCGGAGCTGGGATCGGCTCCATGGGGGAGCGTGACCGCAAGCAGCGAGAGGCCGACTGCCGTCAGACCGACGCCGAGCCACTCTCGCATGCCGACCTCGAAGCCGAACACCCGCTCGGCGAGCACCGTGAGAAAGACGAGCCCACCCGAGATCACGGCCTGGACGAGCGACAGCGGCGCGAGGGCGAGGGCGCCGACATGCAGGACGAACGCTCCGGCCGCGACAAGCATGCCGATGGCGAACCAGCGCGACTTCCAGAGACCGATGGCGCTTCGAAACGGCTTGCAGAAGTCGACGGCGGGGGCCGCGCACGCCCCGCGATGCTTCAGCAGGAAGCCCACGTTGGTCGTAAACGCGCAGAGGAGCGCGAGCAGTATGCCGAGTTCGATGGTCATTGAAAAGTGGGCGGTGGTGTTGCGGTCTCCCGTTGCCGCTGAGCCTGCTATCGGTCCAAGCCACCTGTCCGCTTAACTACCCAAGCGTCAGACTAGCCGAAGCTCCTATACCCCATAGCCACCAATTCGCCACCTCTGTGACAATCGATACACAAAAACCCGTACTCTTCGTCGACGTCGATGGCGTGATCAGCCTCTTCGGCTTCTCGCCCACGCAGGAGGACTTCCCGGGGCCGTTCCACTGGGTCGACGGAATTGCGCACTGCATCCCCGAGGCGCTGGGGGGGCGCCTCGAGCAGCTCGCCGAGCGATTCGAGCTCGTGTGGGCGACCGGCTGGGAGGAGAGGGCCAACGAGCATCTGCCCTTCATCCTCAAGCTGTCCTTCGGCGAGCTGCCGGTGCTGACATTCGGCGGGCGCGCCGTATTCGGCTCGTCCCACTGGAAGCTCGAGGCGATAGCCGAGTACGCGGGCTCGCGCCCCGCGGCGTGGATCGACGACAACATCGACGAGGAGTGCGAGGGCTGGGCCAAGCGGCGGGAGGCTCCGACCCTGCTCGTCCACACGGACTCGTCGACCGGAATGACCGACAAGCACGTCAAGAAGCTGATCCGCTGGGCCGACCAGATGGCCGACGATGCGGGCTCACAGCCGGAGCCTGCCGACGCGGCCTCCCCGCGCCCGGCCGAAGCCGGGGCGGGCAGCCGTTTCTCGCTTCCGTGGAGAAAGGCGAGGGGCTAGGACTCAGGACTCGGAGGAGCCGTCGCCGTCGGTGGGTGCCTGCAGGTCTGCGAGCTCGTCGCCGAAGGCGGCGTCGCCGTTGCCGGCACCCGAGTTGCCGCCGAAGCCGAAGCCCTCGAGCTCACCGTCTTCGGTGAGCCCTAGCTCCGCCGCGAGGTCACCCTCGTCGAGCAGTCCGATCTCGTCCGGCGTGTGCCGGCGGAGCGACTCCGTGGGCTCGATCTCGAGGCGCCGGTAGTGCTTCAGGCCGGTGGCGGCGGGGATCAGCTTGCCGATGATCACGTTCTCCTTCAGGCCGAGGAGCCTGTCGGTCTTGCCCTCGAGCGCGGCATCGGTGAGGACCTTCGTGGTCTCCTGGAAGGAAGCAGCCGATAGGAACGAATCCGTGGCCAGCGAGGCCTTGGTGATCCCGAGGATGATCTCGGCGTACTCGGCCTGCTCCAGCTTCTTCTTCTTGAGCTCCGCGTTG
>JACDAN010000077.1 GCA_013695385.1 Actinomycetota bacterium
AAGGTCGAGCGCTTCCACCAGACGATGGCGCGCGAGTGGGCCTACGGGCTCAGCTACCGCTCACATCGCGAGCGTAACCGGGCGCTGCCACACTGGCTCGATCACTACAACCGGCGCAGGCCACACAGCTCGCTCGGAGACCAGCCTCCGATCAGCCGCGTTCACAACGTCCGTGGGTAGGACACCTAGCTACTTGGCGGCGCGCCGGCGGGCCGTCGTAGGCGGCGGGGTGTTCGCGGCCTTGTCGCGCGCCTTCTTCGCCCGCTGCCGGTCACGCGCCCAGCGAACCTTCGGTCTGCTTCCGCGTCCCATCAGGCTCGGACTCTAGATGAGGCCGCACATCCTGGCGGTGTTCGGCCAGGGATAGAAGCCGCGGCCCGCGCGGATAGCGCGCTCGGCGACCCACATCTGCTCGACGGGCGTCCACCTGTTCGCCCAGCCGCGGCGAAGGAGATAGCGCGGGGCGTACTGGCGCATGAACGTCCGATCCATCTGGAGGCCTCCCCAGTACGGATCCCATGAGTCCCGCCAGGAGCCCTCGTAGCGCTGGATGCAGCGCCAGGCGCTCTCGTGTGGAGGATTCTTACCTCGTCGCTTGGCGCGAAGGGCGCGCCGGTGCCACTGGTGCATCACGTAGCGCCGATACTCGCGGTCGCGTTTCCGGAGGTAGCGCCCCAGGTTCGGCGTGCGCCGCACGCCCATCAGGCGCTGCCAGCGCCACGTGACCTTCTGATATCGCTTGATCTTGCGCACGAGCAGTTGGCCGTCCGGGTCGACGACGGCTGATCCGCGGTCGACGACCTGCGGAGCCGGGAGCGCCCCGAGGGCCAAAGCAGTGAGGACGGCCGCGAAAGCGGCCGACCGGATGAGTTGTCGGCGCAAGGGTTTCCCCCCTTTTGCAGAGCCTCGAATCGTTGGCGCGTGACTGTGCCGCAGTGGCACGTCCTGACCGGCAAGGCTCGATCGATGGTGTGGGCTACGTCGCCCTGGCGGCGAACAGTTGTAGCAAACTCATGTGCCTAGCCAGGCAACGAAACCTGCCTATTTCCGCTGGAAATCGTAAAGCCTCCGTAAAGAAATGCGGACCCAATTGCGAGAAATGCCGCTGTTTGCGCAACTCCGAGGCCGGCGAGCGCGCTCCCGGCGGCCGCGACGCCCACGCCGGCCAGGATGAGGGCGGTCCCGAGCGGTCGGCGACGGATGGTGGCAACGGCAACACCGGCGACGGCAAAGGTCCCGGCGAGGTTTCCAACGATCGCAAGGATGCGCAGCGGGAAGTAGTCGAGATGCTCCTGAGCCTCCGGGATGGCGCTCCCGCCGACACCGGCGGACAGCGGCTCGGCGATCGACGCGCCGACGGCCAGGCCGGAGTAGACGAGGACGACCGGGATCACCCAGCGGCGCCCGAGAAGCAGAAGGGATCCGGCGCCGAGGAGCGGTGCTGTGAGGAGGCCGCCGAAGAGGTAGTAGACGCGGAATGCCGTTTCGTTCCAGCCCGCGGAGGCGCCCCACGCGAGAGCAGCCGCAGCGACAGCGTAGGCAAGGAGGGAGGCCGACCAGGCGGCCAGTTCGGGCGCGCGCCTGATCCGCCATCGCCCTGCGAGCCGGCCCGCGAGTCGTAGAGCCAGCAGTGCGGCGGCGAAGGCGAGGAGCGCTTCCATGTCGCGAGCCTAATCCGGGTATACCCTCGGAGAATCAGGAAGTCGGCCGTCCTGCTCGTCCTCAGCGCGCTCGCACTAGCCGCGGGCGGCTCGGGCACGACCGCGAGTCGCGGCGAGGACTACGCGGCCGTGGCGCTCAACATCCTCGCGCCCGGGCAGTCGGGAAGCCTGGACCTGAACCGGAACTCGACCGACCAGCTTCGTCTCTACGACGCACTGACCCCGCGCGGTGCGAATGTCCGCGATCGGGATCTGCGCCGGTTCTTCAAGCCCGCTTGGTTCCGCCTCCGGGGGACTCGCGCTGTCCGCACCGTCAACCCGCGACCAGGCGTGAAGATCGTGCGCGACACCTGGGGAGTCCCGCACATCGAAGGCCGTACCAGCGCGGACGTCGCCTTCGGCGCCGGCTGGTCAACGGCCGAGGATCGTGGACTCCTCCTCCAGTTGATTCGGGGCCCCGGCCGGCTGGCGGCGATCGATGCCCCGGGCATCGACCCGCTCGCCATCCTCGGGCAGCAGTTCGTACCGTCGCCTGCCACCGAGGCGTTCCTCGCGAGCCAGACGCGGTTGCTTCGGGGGCGCGGGAAGAAGGGGCGCGAGGTCCTTGCCGGCATCGACGCGTACGCCGCAGGGATCAACGCGTACTTCCGCTCGAAGAACATCCGTGGCAACCCCTGGAGCCGCAACGACACCTACGCCGCCACCGCGCTGATCGCCTCGCAGTTCGGACGCGGGGGCGGCGACGAGGCGCGACGTTCGGAGTTCCTGTCCTCGCTCCAGAACCAGCTGGGATTCGAGCGAGGCAGAGCGGTTTTCGATGACCTTCGTCAGCTTCAAGAACCCGAGGCCGCGGTCTCCGCGCAGGGATACCGGGGGCCGGTCTCGCCTGCAGCCGGCGGAATCGTCCTGGACGACGGCAGCCTGAAGCTCACAGGTCCGGGCGGCGGCGGGACTGTGGCCGTGGAACGCAGCATGAGCAACGGGCTGCTCGTGTCCGCCAAGCGATCGGCGAGCGGGCACCCGCTGTTCGTGTCAGGCCCGCAGGTCGGGTTCTCGTACCCAGGCTTCTTCACGGAGCTCGATCTCCACGGTGGGGGCATCGACACGCGAGGAATCTCGTTCCCGGGGACCTTCGGCGTAGTAATCGGCCGCGGCAAGGACTTCGTGTGGAGCGCGCAATCCTCGCATTCCGATGTCATCGACCACTTCGTCGAGACCCGCTGCGGCCACGACACGATCTACCTCTACAAGGAGAACTGTCGGAGGGTGGAGACCTTCGACGCCGGCACGCTGAACGGCAGGCCTGTCACGTTTCCGACCACCGTCCACGGGCCGGTGATCGGGTATGCGACGGTCGCCGGCCGCCGGGTCGCGATCTCTTCGCGGCGCTCGAGCCGGGGACGCGAGATCCTCAGCAGCCTTGCCTTCCAGGACCTGAATCGGAACCGCGTGCGGTCGGCGAAGGACTTCCTGCGGGTCATGAACCAGGTCGAGTTCGCGTTCAACTGGTTCTACGCGGACGACCGGGATATCGCCTTCTTCTCTGCCGGTCGCCTACCGATTCGTGCCGCCCGAAGCGATCCTGGCCTTCCCACCGACGGGACCGGCCCGGGGGATTGGCGCGGCTTCGCGACCTTCGCGCAACACGCCCAGGGGATCAACCCTCGGTGGAACTACATCGCTGCGTGGAACAATCGGCCCGCGCCCGGATATCCGGCTTCCGACGACACCTGGAGCTGGGGCCAGGTCCAGCGAGTCGATCTTCTCCTGGCGGGCATCGCAGCCCGCAGGAGGCACACGCTGGGGACCGTTGTGGGCGCGATGAACAAGGCGGCGACGCAGGACCTGCGGATCGCCCGCGTCTGGTCGACGATCGCCGACGTGCTGCGGCCCGGAGCTGCTCCCTCCGTACGCGCCCAGCGAATGCTCGAGCTGTTGGACGCCTGGGCGCGGAACGGAGGGAGCCGACTCGACAAAGACCTCGACGGCAAGATCGACGATCCCGGCGCGGCGATCCTCGACGCCGCCTGGCCGAGGATGGCGGATGCCGTCTTGCGGCCGGTGCTCGGTCCGTTGCTCCCCCGGCTGGCGGCGTTGGAGCCGCGGGACGACGCTGCGAACAACCAGGGGTCGGCATACGACCAGGGGTGGTACTCGTACGTCTTCAAGGACCTGCGGCGGCTACTGGGGATGAAGCTCAAGCAGCCGTTCCGGGTGCAGTACTGCGGCGCCGGCGATCTCGCAGCCTGCCGCACTGCGCTCTGGGCTGCGATCGAGGAGGCCGGAGCCGAGCTTACGGTTGCGCAGGGGTCCGATCCAGCCATGTGGCGCGCCGACGCCACGAGGGAACGAATCGCGTTCTCCGGAGGGATCCTCAAGGAGACGATGCGCTTTGCGAACCGTCCGACCTTCCAGCAGGTGATGACCTTCCGAGGCCATCGCCCTGTGATCCGGCCGCGGCGCTAGCCTCCACAGCAGTGGCCGAGAAGCGCTACCTCTTCACTCCCGGGCCGACGCCGGTGCCGCACGAGGTGCTCGAGGCCATGAGCCGGCCGATCATCCATCACCGCAGCTCCGATTACCTCGCGATGTTCGAGAGCTGCCTCGAGCGGTTGAAGCTCGTCTACCGGGCCGCGGGAGACGTCCTGATGTACACGGGGTCGGGAACTGCCGGGATGGAGTCGGCGATCGTGAACCTGTGCGCCCCGGGAGACCGCGTGGTCGTCGTCTCCGCGGGGTACTTCGGCGAGCGCTGGACGACGATGGCTCGTGGCTTCGGCTGCGATGTGGACGAGATCCGGTACGAGTGGGGCGAGTCGCCCTCGTCCCACGATCTGGCGGCGCGGCTGCGCGAATCGGGAGGGGCGAAGGTCGTCTTCCTGACCCATTCGGAGACGTCCACCGGCGTTGTGGCCGACGTCGAGCAACTCGCCGCGGCCGCGAAGGACGCTGGGGCGCTGGTCGTGGTCGACGCGGTGTCGAGCCTCGGCGCCGTCCCGCTCGAGACAGATGCGTGGCGGCTCGACTCGGTCATCTCCGGCTCTCAAAAGGCGCTGATGACGCCGCCCGGGGTCGCGACGGTCTCGGTGTCGGCGGATGCGTTTGCCGCAGCCGCCGCCGACGGCGGCGCGCGCTACTACTTCGACTGGGAGCGCACGCGCGACGCGCAGGAGCGATCCGACCCGTCGTTCACCCCCGCCGTCTCGGTCGTCATCGGCCTGGAAGTCGCGCTCGGGCTACTGCTCGAAGAGGGCCTGGAGCAGGCGTTCGACCGGCATACGAGGCTCGGGCGTGCGTGCCGGGAGGGAGTCAAGGCGATGGGGCTCGAGCTCTTCTCGCCGGACGATGACCGCTCCGCCGTCGTCACGGCGATCGTCGCTCCCGAGGGGCTCAACTCGGGTGAGCTCGTCCAGACGCTGCGCAGCAGGCTCGGGATCGTTCTCGCACCCGGCCAGGGGCCGCTGAAGGGCCGCGTCTTCCGCATCGGCCACATCGGCTACTACGACATCTTCGACATCACCACCGCGCTTGCCGGGGTGGAGCTCGTGCTCGCCGAGGCCGGCGCGGACATCGAGCGGGGGGTCGCCGTCACCCGCGCGATGGAAGCGTTCGAGCACTCGCACGTGTGACCCGGCACCGGGTTCTCGTCCTCGAGCCGATCGCGGAGGCGGGCATCCGGTTCCTCGAGGAGCGCTTCGACGTGGACGTCGACGGGTCGGGCTCGCTCGAGGAGCGGATCGGCGACTACGACGCCCTCGTCATCCGCTCGGCGACCAAGGTGACCGCCGAGCTCCTGGAGCGGGCAGACCGGCTGAAGGTGATCGGGCGGGCCGGGGTCGGCGTGGACAACGTCGACGTGGACGCGGCGACTCGACGCGGCATCATCGTCGCGAACGCCCCCGAGTCGACCGTCGTGTCCGCCGCCGAGCACGCCATCGGGCTGCTCGTCGCCCTCGCTCGCCACATTCCGCAGGCACATGCGGCGCTCAAGCAAGGGCGCTGGGAGCGCTCGGCCCACGGAGGCATCGAGCTCGAGGGCAAGACTCTTGGCGTCCTGGGCTTCGGCCGCATCGGCCAGCAGGTCGCTCGCCGGGCGATCGGGCTGGGGATGAGGGTCGTCGCCTTCGACCCCTTCGTCTCGCGTGACCGCTTCCGGGAGCTAGGGGCCGAGCGGGTCGAGACGGCCGATGAGGTCCTCGCCGTGGCCGAGTTCCTCACCCTGCACCTACCCCTGACTCCGGAGACCACGCAGAGCATCGACGCGGCCGCAATCGCGCGGATGCCGGAGGGGGCGCGCATCGTCAACGCTGCCCGCGGCGAGCTCGTGGACGAGTCGGCGCTCGTCGACGCTCTGCGCTCGGGAAGGCTCGCGGGCGCAGCCCTGGACGTCTTCTCCACCGAGCCGTACGAAGGGCCACTACTCGAGCTCGACAACGTCGTCGTCACCCCGCACCTCGCAGCGTCGACCGAGGAGGCCCAGGACCGTGCTGGCGTGATCGTCGCCGAGCAGGTCGCAGCCGCACTGGAGGGCGAGCTGGTCTCGAACGCCGTGAACATTCCTGCGCTTCGCCCGGAGGACCTCGAGGTGCTCGGACCCTTCCTCCCGCTGGCCGCGAAGCTCGGACGCCTCGCGATGGAGCTCGCCGAGGGACGAGCCGAACGGATCGAGCTGACCTACTACGGGAACCTGTCCGACTTCGACACGAGACTGCTGACTTCGGCCGCTCTCAACGGCGCCTTCCAGGGCCGCTTCGAGCAGGCCGTGAACTACGTCAACGCCCCACTCCTCGCCGAGGAGTGCGGGATCGAGGTCGTGGAGCAGCGCCGCCGCTCCTCCCGGGACTTCACGAACCTCGTGCGAGCCTCCGTCTCCTCCGGCGGCGAGGAGCTTCGCGTGGCCGGAACGACGATCGGACGCGACAACCGCATGTGGCTGGTGAGCGCGCTCGGTTTCGAGCTCGAGATGGAGCTCTCCCCGCTGCTCGTCTTCTTCCGCTACGACGACGTGCCGGGCGTGATCGGAACGGTGGGCACCCTGTTCGGCGAAGCCGGCGTCAACATCGCGAACATGACGGTGTCCCGCACACGCCGGGGTGGGAAGGCGCTGATGGCGCTCTCGATCGATTCACAGGCGCCGTCCGAGCTGGAGGACCGATTCCGATCGGAGGGCTTCGACGATGCGCGCTTCATCGCCCTCGGGTAGAGGAACCGGCTGGGTCGTCGGTCAGACGATCCTGATGGCCCTCGTCGTCGCCTCGTGGTTCTTCGGGGAAGGCATTTCGCGCCTCGGCCTGGCGCTCGCCGCGGTGGGCCTTGCGATCGCCCTGTGGTCGTTCTCCGCAATGCGGGGGTCGCTGACGCCCTACCCGCGTCCGAGGCGGGACGGCGTGCTCGTCGATCGTGGGCCGTATCGGTATCTCAGGCATCCCATGTACGTCGGAGGAGCGCTTCTCTTCGCCGGCCTCTCGGTCGTCTTCTCGGTTTGGGGCATCGCGCTTACCGGCGCCCTGGGTGTCTTCTGGATCGGGAAGGCGCGGCTCGAGGAGCGACATCTCCTCGACCGCTTTCCCGGCTACGCCGAGTACCGGCGCCGCACTCTGTTCTAGCCCGGCGGATCGTGGCGGTACTCTGACCGCATGGGCACCTCCTGGCCCGAGCCGGTCGAGCGCGTTGCCGCGTTTCTCCGGCAGAGCGGGGTAGAGGCCAGGATCGAGGAGTTCTCGACCGGGACGCCGACGGCGGAGGACGCTGCCCGTGCGGTGGGCTGCAAGCTCGGCCAGATCGTGAAGTCGCTGGTCTTCGACTGCGACGGGACACCCGTGGTCGTCCTCGTCCCCGGAGACAGGCGCGCCGATGCCCGCAAGGTCGCGCGGGAAGCAGGAGCCCAGAACGCGAAGGTGGCAGGGCCCGACGAGGTACGCGCGGCAACCGGGTTCGCGCCCGGCGCGGTCGCGCCGTTCCCGCTCCCGGGGGTGAGCCGGGTCCTCGTCGACCGCCAGATCCTCGTCCACGAACGCGTCTGGGTCGGCGCCGGCTCGCCGAACCACCTCGCCACCCTCGCGCCCGGCGACCTCGTGCGGCTCGCGAAGGCGCAGCCGATGGACGCCGTCGCAGCGGCCGCATAACATCTGGTCGGAACCGAGGAGGGACATGCGCGAAACCGAGAAGATCTGGATGAACGGCGAGCTCGTCGACTGGGCGGACGCCAAGATCCACGTGGGCGCCCACGGGCTCCACTACGGGACCGGCGTCTTCGAGGGGATCCGCTGCTACGAGACGCAGAAGGGCTCGGCCGTCTTCCGCCTCACCGACCACGTCAAGCGGCTTGAAGCCTCGGCGCGCCTCCTCTACATGGACCTTCCGTACACCGTCCAGGAGATTCGCGACGCCTGCCTCGAGGTGATCGGCGTCAATGGCCTTCCGGAGTGCTACATCCGTCCCTTCGCCTTCTACGGGTACGGGGAGCTCGGCGTCTCCACGGCGGGCAACCCGGTGGAGGTGGTCGTGATGAGCTGGCCGTGGGGTGCTTATCTCGGCGACGAGGGGATGAAGAACGGGATCCGGTGCAAGATCTCGAGCTGGAAGCGCGTGGGGGCGAACACGATCCCCCATGCCGCCAAGGCGACGGGCATCTATCTGAACTCGATGCTCGCCGTGATGGAAGCGAACCGTGCCGGCTACGACGAGGCGATCCTGCTGACGGACGACGGCTTCGTCGCCGACGGCTCGGGCGAGAACGTCTTCGTCGTCAAGGACGGAAAGATCGCCACGCCTCCCCTCTCGACGTCGATTCTCCCGGGCATCACCCGCGACTCGCTGATCCAGATCGCGCAGGACCTCGGCTACACGGTCGAGGAGAAGAACCTGATCCGCACCGATCTCTACCTGGCCGATGAGATCTTCATGACTGGGACAGCCGCCGAGGTGACACCGATCCGCTCGGTCGACGACCAGGAGGTCGGGCCTCCCGGCGAGATCACGCGCAAGCTCCAGGAGGCATATCTCGACACCGTGCGAGGCGGCGGCGAGCGCTGGTCGCACTGGCTCGAGTACGTCTCGATTCCGGCGCGCGAGCCCGCGCAGGCGTGAAGTCCGCCGTTCGGCGGATTCCGCTCGCCAAGCCCTGGATCGACGAGCGGGAGGAGGAGCTCGTCCTCGAGGTCCTGCGGTCGGGTCGGCTGTCGCTCGGGCCGACGATCGAGCGTTTCGAGGAGATGGTCGCCGACCGGGTAGGAGCGCCGTACGCCGCCTCGGTTTCAAGCGGGACCGCGGGCCTGCACCTGCTCGTGCGAATCGCGGGGATCGGGGAAGGCGACGAGGTCATCACGTCACCGCTCTCGTTCGCGGCTTCGGCCAACTGCTTCCTCTTCGAGGGCGCGACGCCGGTCTTCGCCGACGTCGATCGCCGCACCTGGAACATGGACCCCGCGGCCGTGGAGGCGGCGATCACCGATCGGACGAAAGCGATCGTCGCCGTGGACATGTTCGGGTATCCCTGCGAGCTCGGTCCGCTGATGGACTTGTGCGAGCGCCGCGGCCTGGAGCTGATCGAGGACTCTGCCGAGGCGCTCGGCGCTGAGTACCGCGGCGGTGCGATCGGCTCCCATGGCCCGCCGGCGGTCTTCGGCTTCTATCCGAACAAGCAGGTGGCGACGGGCGAAGGGGGCGTCGTCACGACGCATTCCGAGGAGACGTGGCAGCTCCTCCGGAGCCTGAGGAACCAGGGCCGCTCGTACGAGGGCGGCGGTTGGTTCAACCACGTTCGGCTCGGGTTCAACTACCGCTGGACCGACGTACAGGCGGCCATCGGAATCGCCCAGTTCGAGAAACTCGACCGGATCGTGAAGCTTCGCTCCGCCGCGGCCGACCGGTACGCGGAGCTTCTCGCCGGCATCGGCGGAATCGAGCTCGCCCCAGCCGACGACGCGGAGCACCGGCGGTCGTGGTTCGTCTACGTCCTCGTCCTCGACCCGTCGATCGATCGCGCGCGCGTGATGGCCGATCTGCGGGAACGCGGCGTCGACTGTGCCGAGTACGTTCCGTGTATCCACCTCCAGACGTACATGCGTGAGGCGTACGGGTTCCGCGAGGGGGAGTGCCCGATCGCCGAGGAGCTTGCCAGCCGGACAATGGCGCTGCCGTTCTTCACGACGATCGAGCCGGAGGATCAGGAGTACGTCGTGGACGCGCTGCGGGCCTCACTGGAAGGCTAGAGAGGTGGTCGAGAACCGCATGGTCTTCCTGGGGTTCGGGAAGTTCGCCCGCGCCGACAAAATCTATGCCCTCGAGCCCTTGCGAGGGGACGAACGGGGTGGGGGCCGCCGAACACGGGTCTGGATCGAGGGAGTGTCCGACCCGATCGTCGCGAGCCGGACCGAGCGGACGATCCTGCAGGACATGGGCCAGGAGGGGGCGGCCAACACCCAGATCGTCGATCAGGCGATCGATCTCGCGGAGCGGATCGCCGCCAACGCCGAGAGCGGCAAGGTCGACCTCGCGGACCTCGGGCGGCGCGCGCGCCGGCTGCTCGAGTCGACCGCGAGCCCGCAAGACCCCGACCAGCTCTTCTAGGAGGGTTTGGCG
>JACDAN010000095.1 GCA_013695385.1 Actinomycetota bacterium
CCCGGAAGGCCGCCGACGGCGCGCGCGCAGCCGGCGACGTAGGCGGCAAGCCACCCGTTGACCCACGCCGAGGCCAGTGCGGCCGGGGGCAGTAGCTGATCGAGGAGCGCCGTCAGCAATGCAAGGCTGAAGGACAGCCCGACGACGGGGGCGGCGAGCGCGTTGCTCAAGACCGAGTAGACCGGCACGGACCCGAACTGCAACAGGAGGATCGGCGCCGTGACCAGCCCACATGCGCCCGAGACCGCGACGATCGTGGCCAGCTTTGCCGGTACCGGATAACCCTCGAGTACACGTTCGACGCGCGGGACGAGGACGAAGATCGCTCCGACCGCGGCGAATGAGAGCTGGAACCCCGGCTCGAGCAGGCTGTACGGATTCCACCCGAGCAGCAAGGCCGCCCCGAGGAGCAGGAAGTACCAGCGATCCCGGGGCCGGGCTGCAATCCACGCGAGTGAGGCGAGGACGCCGGCCACTCCCGCACGAACGACCGATGGCTGCCAACCCACGGCCAGGACGTAGGCGACGATCGCGGCGAGCGCCCCGACCTCGGCGGCCAGTCGCGAGATCCCGAGGATCCACGCCACGAGGAGGACACCGCCGGCGACGAACGCGACATTCTGTCCGGAGACAGCCAGCAGGTGGTACAACCCCGACGCGCGGAACCGGTCCTGGAGCCCCTGGCTGAGCCCCTCGTCCTCCCCGAGTACGAGGCCGGCGAGGACGGCACGCCTTTCTCCCGCGAGACCGGGTGCGATCGAGGTCGCCAGCGCCCCTCGGAGCCGGTCGGCATGGCCTGCGAGGCCACCGCGCCGGCCGACGAGCCGCCACGCACGACCACGCGCGACCACGTGGATGCCGCGCCGCCGAAGGAACGCTCGCTCGTCGAAGCCGTCGGAGGGCCGGCGGGGCTCGCGAAGCTGGACGACCGTCTCGATCAAGCCTCCCTGCGGCGGCGCTCGGCCAAGCGGTAGCTCCAGCAAGGTCGACTCCCGCACGGCAACCCCTCGGAACACCCGAATTCGCGCCGGGATGCGGAGGCGATAGGGCGTCCTCCTAGCCGGCCCGGAGATCTCGGCGACCGCAAGGCCGGTGTCTCCGATTCGCGGAGCGAGCACGCTGTGGTCGAGCGCGTCGAGACGGACGCTGCCCCACCAGAGCCCTGCGCTCAACAGCGCGAGTACGAGGAGGCAGAACCGTGCGCGCCCGGTGGCGCCCACGGAACACACCGCTGCCAGCAGACCGGTGCCGAAGACGATCTGAGAGGGAGCCCGGGCCAGAAGCGCGACGCTCAGGCCGACACACAGCGAGGCAGCCAGAACGTGTTGCGCGTACCGATCGAGGAACCCGGCATTCACGGCGCAACGAGCTCCCTCAGCTGTTCGAGTCGCGCCGGCCCGATGCCGGGAATGGCGTCGAGATCGTCCACGGAGCTGAACGCGCCGTGCTGCTCGCGGTAGTCAACGATCTTCTAACGCAAACGGCTCTACCAGGCGGCTGAGCCGTACTTTCTACCGGAAGTTTCTACCGGTCGAGCCGCTCGAGCTCGTCACGCAGCTCGAGGAGGCGGTTCAAGACCCAGTGCGTCGAAGTCCCGAGATCTCTGGCGATCTCCCCCGGCCTGAAGCCCTCCGAAAGCGGGATCGCTACCGTCCGCAGGATCGCCTGCCCACGTTCCGAGAGACGCCCCCAGGCGATCGAGCTCGGGAGTGACGCTGTCGATGCTGACGAGGACGGGGCGCGGCCGGTGGTGGGTGTGGGTGGCGAACTTCCATGTGGTGCGCCCTCTCGTTTTCCGCTGCCAGTCGATGATGCGCCTCGAGAGGATGGGGGCGGCGTAGCTCGAGAACCTGTGCGGCTGCCCGTTCGGCCGGTAGCCGAGGCTGAGCTCCCAGCAGGTTTCGACGAGGTATGCGAGGAGGTCTTCACTGTCGTGGTGTGGCAGGTTGAGGTTGGCGCGGTGGAGGATCCGGGCGCAGTACAGCTCCACGTCGCGCACGTCATGGAGCACCAGTTTGCTGGCAAGCATCCGCGTCCAACTCTGCCTGGAATGTAGCGCCAGGCACGGGCGCGCGACGTTGTAGCCGAAGTACATGGTGAACGATGCACACCGTTGCCACAAATCGGCTGTTGCGGCTCGACGAGGCCGCCCGACGCTGCGACTACAGCGTCAGCAGCCTGCGCCGTGCGATCCATCGCGGCGACCTTTTCGCGGTCCGACTGGGTCCGACCGAGCGGCACCCGATCCGTGTCCCGGAAGCCGCGCTCGAGGAGTGGATCTACGGCGGCCATATGTCGGCGGGCGAGCGGTGAGGGAACCGCGCCCTGATCTTCTCGCCCGCGACCTGCTCGACCCCCGCGGCCGGCCCGCACTCGCGTCACTACTACGGAAGGAAAAGACCATGAAGAACTGGACGGATGCCGCCGCGATCGACGCCACAACCGCGACGATCGCCGCCGAGAAGGCGATCGGCGCCGCCAGGAGCGCCGTCAACGCACCGCAGAAAGCGGCCGAGAACGCGGAGGCCGCCCGCGCCGAACGTATTCGCCGCGAGCTGGTTTCGGAGGAGGGAAGCTGGCTCGGCCGGCTGATGCCGAAACGAAACGCCTGGCC
>JACDAN010000143.1 GCA_013695385.1 Actinomycetota bacterium
CGACCGCATCATCGACGAGCCCGACGCCGTTCGGGTCGACGTCGTCGCGGCCGGCCCGCTTCGCGGCGAGCTGCGCGTGGTCCGCCTCTACCGGTGGCCCGCTCCGGTGGAGGTCACGACCTCGATCGACCTCCGGGCAGGCGAGCCGTTCTGCCGGGTGAGAGTCGGCTTCTACAACCCCTGTGACGACCATCGGATCCGCTTTCACATCCCGCTGGCAGAGACGACGGATCACTCGTCCGCCGAGGGTCAGTTCGCCGTCGTCGAGCGCGGCCTCGAAGCCGAGGCCGGGTTCGGAGAGGTCGCGCTCCCGACGTTCCCCGCCTACGGGTTCGTCGACGCCGGGGGCGTAGCCGTGCTCCTCGATCACGTCCTGGAGTACGAGCTGCTCGAGGGAAAGGAGCTCGCCCTCACCGTCCTGCGATCAACGGGCCTGATCAGCCGAAGCGCGCATGCCTATCGCGAGAGCCCCGCGGGTCCCGAGGTTGAGATCCCCGCGGCCCAGTGCCGCGGCGCCTGGGGCGTTGGCTTCGCGCTCTATCCGCATGGCGGCGACTGGCAGGAAGCGCGCGTGCTCGAACGGCTGGAGGAGTACCGCCATCCGTTTCTGACCTCACGGGGAAAGGGCGCGGAGCCCGGGCCTCGAGACGGAGCCGGCCCCGAGCTCCGCGGTGACGGAGTGGTGCTCTCGTCGCTTCGCCGCCGGGAGGGGAGCATCGAGGCTCGGGTGGTCTGCGAGCAGCCTCGGCCGGTCAGTGCCGGTTTCGGGGACGACGAATTCGACCTGCGGCCGTGGGAGATCCGAACGCTGACGTTGGGGGGCTAGCGGCAAGCGCGGCAGACGCCTTCGGAGAGCCCGAAGGGGTCATGCCGGGAGACCGATTCACCGCAGCTCCGGCAGACGACGCCGGAGTGCTGCAACGCAAACGCTTTGAAGAGCCTGTAGATCATCTCGTGACGTAGACGAACCGCGGCCGCTATTTGTTCCCCGCCTTACAAACGTTTTACGGAAGACGGAACTCGCCGCGAGCCACGACGACGGCCGAGCCGCCGACCTCGACCTTCTCGACCTGCTCGAAGGAGCCTTCGACTCGCGCGTAGAGCGTCGAGGGTCGACCGATCTCGGCGCCCTGGGAGATCACGATCTCGTCACCGAACGCGATACGGCCGTGCCGGGCGAGATGCAGGGCGAGCGGCCCTGCGGCCGAGCCGGTCGCGGGGTCTTCGGGGACCCCGCCGCCCGGCGCGAACATGCGTGTCTTCCACGTCGATCCGGCGCCGGCGAAGCAGCTGATCCCGAGGACGGCGGGGAGTTCCCCCAAGCGGCCGAGATCGGGCTTCAGCGCGGCGACGGCAGCTTCCGAGGGGAGCGCGACGTAGAGGTGCCGCATCCCGTTGTCGTAGAGCTCGACAGGCAGCTCGGAGCCCTCGACGCCGAGCGCCTCGAAGAGCTCCTCCTGATCCGAGTAGGGCTCGACGGTCGGGATCGGCTGCTGCATCCGGCCGAAGACGATTCGCGCTCCCTCCCGTTCCAGCCGGACCGGAACGAGGCCCGCGCCGGTTTCGAGCCGAATCTCGTCGAGCTGCATCGGTGCAGCAAGGACGAACGCGGTTCCCAGGGTCGGGTGGCCGGCAAACGGGATCTCGGCTGCGGGAGTGAAGATCCGGATCCGAGCGTGGCCGTCGTGCTCCTTCGGCAGCACGAACACCGTCTCCGAGAAATTCATCTCTCGCGCGAGCGGCTGGAGCAGCTCTTCAGGGATCGCACTCGCGTCCGTGAAGACGGCGAGCTGGTTGCCGGCGAGCGGCGTGTCCGTGAAGACGTCGGCGACGACGTAGCGGAAGGCCGGCACGAGCCGACTCTAATCGCCGGGCTAGGTCTGGGAGCTCGCCGTGTCCTGGCTGGAGATGTGCTTGCTGCGGTCTTCGGACGTGGTGCTCTCCTGGCCCGACTCGGAGCCCTGAGCATCGCCCGCGGCGCCCTGAGCCGCCTGCCCTGCGTCCGGGGTCGCACCCTCCACCGCACCCAGGTCGGACATGAAGCCCGGCGAGGCGTCCGGCGTGATCAGGGACATCGCCTCACGGGCGGGGAGGACCGAAGCCTCCTGCTCGTCCAGCTGACCTTCGTCCGTGTCGTCGTGCTCGTCTGACATGCGTCCTTCTTGCCCGTTCCAACCGCCGCCCACACCTTTCGTCGTACCAGTTGAGATTCGGTGCGGTCCAGCAGGGTGCGCGGCTGACCCCCCAAGGCGCGCCGGGCCGGGCTAGGGCCCCAGGCCGGGCTCGGCTCGACCGCGCCGGACTCACGAGGCCACTACGATCGCCGCGGATGACGGCGAACGCAGTCGAGGTTCAAAACCTCCAAAAGTCATATGACGGCGTCGAGGCCGTCCGCGGGATCAGCTTCGAGATCCGCGCCGGCGAGGTCTTCGGCCTCCTAGGCCCGAACGGCGCCGGCAAGACCACGACCGTCGAGATCCTGGAGGGGTACCGCCGGCCGGACGCCGGTACCGTCAGCGTCCTCGGAATCGACCCGCGCCGACCCACCCTCGACTGGCGCGAGCGGATCGGGGTCGTCCCCCAGTCCGGAGAGCTCTATCCGAACCTCACCGTCCTCGAGCACCTGCGGCTCTTCGCCGGCTACTACGCCCAGCCCAGGCCCGTGAACGAAGTCCTGGAGCTCGTCGGCCTGGAGGAGAAGGCGAGCGCGAAGACCAGAACGCTCTCGGGCGGCCAACGGCGGCGGCTCGATCTCGGCGTCGCCCTCGTCGGCGACCCCGACCTCCTCTTCCTGGATGAGCCCACGACGGGGTTCGATCCGGGCGCGCGTCGAGCCGCGTGGGAGACGATTCGCTCGCTCCGCTCGCTCGGTAAGACGATTCTCCTGACGACGCACTACATCGAGGAAGCCCAGCGGCTCGCCGATCGCGTCGCGGTTCTGCGGCGAGGAGAGATCGTCGCCACGGGCACTCCGGCAGAGCTCACCGGCGTCGCGCCGGCCAGCCGGATCAGCTACCGCAAGGACGGTGAGCGCATCGACCTCCAGACCGAAGACCCGACCCGGGTGCTGCACGAGCTGACGGGGGAGGCGCTCCGAGGCGGCGCTCGGCTCGAGGCGCTCGAGGTGCACCGGCCGACGCTCGAAGACGTCTATCTCTCGCTCACCGAGGAGACGGAGTGAGGCTCCTCCTCCACCAGCTGCGGGCGGAGCAGCGCCTGTTCTGGCGAACCCGGGAGCTGGCCTTCTTCACGTTCCTGCTTCCCATCGTCTTTTTCCTGATCTTCGCCTCGGCCTACGGCGACGAGGAGATCGACGGAGCAGACGGCTACCTGCACCTGCTCGCGGGAATGATCGGCTACGGGGCGGCTGCCACCACGTTCGCCGGACTGGCGCTGCTGCTCGTGATCCGGCGAGAGTCCGGCGTCCTCAAGCGGCTGCGCGCGACACCGCTTCCCGCCTGGACGTACATCGTCGCGGTGCTGGCCTCGATCGTGTTCGTCTTCCTCCTGGAGGCGGTGGTGCTCGTCGCCCTGGCGCGGCTTGCCTTCGACGTCGCCCTTCCCGGACGCCCCTTTTCGCTCTTCGCCGTCCTGCTGCTCGGCGCCGCGACCTTCGCAGCGCTCGGAATCGGCCTGACCGCCCTGATCCGGAGCGCCGAGGGGTCGTCCGCCGTCGTGAATGCGCTCTACCTCCCGGTCACCTTCATCTCCGGGGCCTTCTTTTCGGCGGACGCCTTTCCCGCCGCCCTACGCGCGATCGCGGAGGTACTGCCGCTCGTGCACCTGATCCGACTCGTTCGCGACGTCATGGTCTTCGACCAAGCCGCCTGGGACCGGCCCGGGGCCGTCGCCGTGCTGGTCGCATGGTGCCTCGTGGGCTCCGTCCTCGCCGTTCGCGGCTTTCGGTGGGAGCCGAGGGAGCGTTAGGCGCCTACTCGTTCCGGGTAGGGAGCGGAAGTGAGCCACATCGAGCACACACTCGCTTTCGCTGTGCCCAGGCACGAACCGCCCGCGCTCGAGGTGCGGGTCAACTTCGGTGTCTTCGCCGGCCGCGAGGCGACACCCGCGGAGATCGACGAGCTCGCTTCCACCCTCCTCGAGCAGGTCAGCGCCGTCTCGATCGTCGCGGAGGAGCGTCACGAGATCGACGGACATTCGGAGGCCTCGATCCATCAGGTCCGGGTCGAGATCGGCCAGGAATCGCTCCCGACTGATCGCGCCGAGCTCGAGCAGCTCGGCGAGCGCGTCGTCGCCGCCGCGGAGCAGTGGGCCACCGCCTGCATCGCCGAGCGGCAAGTGGAAGTCAGCGAGCTGTAGTCCCCAGGCGCTCTGCCAGGCGTTCCAGCGCGCGGTCGGCTTGCTGCTTCGCGACGGGGCCTAGCGCCTGGTTGCCGAGCGCGCTGAAGATTCCGGCCGCCTCGACCTCGGCCTGCCAGCGCATCCTCGCCCCCAGGCCGACAGGCTCGAGATCGAAGGCGCTGTCGACGGAGAGTCGCCCTCCGAGGCTCTTGCCCCAGGCGCGGAGCCGCGCGTGCTCGGCCTCCGCGAGATCCTCGAGCTTCACGGAGAACTTGAGGCGGAAGCCGCCCGGGAAGGGCGGCCGCGCAACGAGCGTCCATTCGTCTCCTTCCGCGTCGATGCGCTCGATGGCGGCGAACGCGTGGGCCATCTCCTCGGGGTCGGTCAACGCCCGGTAGACGGCCGCCGGAGGCGCGTCGAAATCGCGTTCGCCCTCGATCCGCACGAGGGCTAGTTTCGCCGCCGGCGCGTGGGCGCGAGTGGCTACCCACGCGCCGGCAGGGGTCGGGGTCAGAACGCCGGGTGGAAGCCGGACCGATCCGGGTGGATCCCATGGCCGAAGCCACCGCGGAACTTGCCCGCGGGCGGGGTCGGCATGCGGCCGTTCACCATCTCGGTGATCCGCGTCTCCAGCTCCTGGAGGAACCTGTCGGCCTGTGCCCGCGTGAGCTGCCCGTCGCGGACCGACTGCTCGATCCGGTCGCGCTTGTCGGCGACGAGAGCGTCGACCAGGCCGTCGACCGGCTTGTCACGGTTGCGGGCCAGCTCGGCGAGGGTCTTGCCGCCCACGAGAGCGGTGCGTAGCTGCGCTTCGGTCATCCCGAGGTACTGGGCCGCGGACTGCAGACCGTGATGGAAGCCGGGACCCCGGTGCCCGAAGCCTCTGCGGCCGTGAGACCCCGGTCCGAGGAACGGTAGGGCATTCGAGTCGATGCGAGCCTTGATCCGGTTGGCGTCGGCCTCGGGCAGCCGCCCAGACTTCACTGCATCGTCGATACGGCTCTTCATCGCCTCCTTGAGCGCCTCGGTGAGCCGTTGTGGCGTGACGCCGAGCCGCCGGGCCGCGTCGTTGACCACGGCCTTGCTCTCCTGCTCGGGCGAAGCCAGCTTCGTGGCGGCGACGGCACCGCCCGTGACGAAGACCGCCGCCAGCGTGGCGGCTCCGATCGCGATCTTCTGCAGCCGTGTCATGCGTCCATGGAACCACCCTTCCCTAAGAGCACCATGAAACCCGCCTAAGAGTTTTCGAACCCGTCGAACTGGAGGCGCATGAGCGTGCCGCCGCCGTCGGGCGTCTCGGCGACGACGCGTCCACCATGTGCCTCGGCCACCTGCCGGACGATCGCCAGCCCGAGCCCGGATCCGGCCATCCCGCGCGCGGAGTCGGCGCGGTAGAAGCGGTCGAAGACGTACGGCAGGTCGTGCTCCCCGATCCCCGGGCCGTGATCCAGCACTCTGAGCTCGCGGCCGCGGACCGCAACTTCCACTGTCCCACCCGGCGGGCTCCACTTGGCGGCGTTGTCGAGCAGGTTGCCGATCGCCCGCTCGAGCGTCGCCGGAACGCCCCGAACCACCGCCTCACTGAGGTCCGTCTCGAAGACGACGCCAGGGCGGTTACGCCGGGTGCGCTCGACGGCCTGGGCGGCCAGCAGGTCGAGGCGCACGTCCTCCGGCTCTGCCGCCGCGCGCTCGCCGTGCGCGAGCTCCACCAGCTCCGCGACGAGGGTCGTCATCTCGTCCAGCTGCTCGACGACGTCCGCCATCAGCGGCTCCCGCTCGGCCGCCGGAAGCCGGTGCTTTCCGGCGAGCACCTCGATGTTCGTCCGCAGGCTCGTGAGCGGAGTCCGGAGCTCGTGCGAGGCGTCCGCGACGAGCTGCCGCTGCGCCCTGGCCGACGCCTCGAGGGCACCGAGCATGGCGTTGAAGCGAGAGGCAAGTCGGCTGAGCTCGTCCGCACCCTGAACCTCGATCCGCTCGGAGAGGTCACCCGTCTCCGTGACGTTCTCGGCCGCAGCAGTGAGACGACGCACCGGCGCGAGGGCCGCGCTCGCGACCAGGAGACCGAGGCCGCCGGCGAACCCGATCCCCGCAAGCGCGATCACGATCAGGAACGTCCGCGTCCGGTCGAGAGTGTTGTCGACCTCCGTGAGGGGTCGCGCGACCTGGACGGCGAAGCCTGGCGCGTACGGGAACGTGATCAGGCGGACGTGCGTGCCCTGGACGCGGGCGTCCGAGAGGAACGCCTCGCGGCCGCCCTCGGCGACCCTGAGCACCTCGTCGGTGACAGGCAGCGGGATGTCGGCGCCGCGAGGCCGGACCGTCCCGCCGTCCGATTGAACGACCTGCGGGTACCCCTCCGCGCCGCCGAGCTCGACGTGCGGTCTGAGAACCGCCCGGGCGACGAGATCCGGCGGGAGTAGCGAGATCTGCGCCGCTCGTTCACGGAGAGCCGCGTCCACCTCCCCCCGAAGCTGGCTCCTGACGACGACGAAGAGGACGACGGAGGCAAGGACGACCGCCAACGCCACGGCGACGGCAGCGGCGAGGGCGAGACGGTTGCGAAAGCTCACGACTCCCGGAGGGCGTAACCGACGCCGCGAACCGTCTGGATCAGGCGTGGACTCCCGCCGACCTCGGTCTTGCGACGCAGGTAGCCGATGTAGACGTCGAGCGAGTTGGACGCGAAACCGAAGTCGTAGCCCCAGACGCGCTCGAAGATGACCGATCGAGTCAGCACCTGGCGAGGGTTCCGCAGGAAGAGCTCGAGGAGGTTGAACTCCGTCCGGGTCAGCCCGACGGCGGCAGCTCCACGCTTGACCTCCCTCGTAGCCGGGTTCAGCTCGAGGTCGCCGAACCGCAAGAGCTCGTCTGCCCCCGGTGTCGTCCTGCGCAGGAGCGCGCGGATCCGGGCGAGGAGCTCCTCGAGAGCGAAAGGCTTCGGCAGGTAGTCGTCGGCGCCGGCGTCCAGTCCCGCGACCCGATCTTCCACCTCGTTCCGGGCGGTCAGCATCAGGACGGGAACGCTGTTTCCCTTCTGCCGGAGGCGCCGGCAGACCTCGAGCCCGTCGATCCCGGGCATGAGCACGTCGAGGACGAGGGCGTCGGGCTGCCCGTTCGATTCCAGGCGATAGAGGGCTTCGCCGCCGTCGGCAGCCAGCTCGACCTCGTACCCCTCGAGCTCGAGCGCGCGACGCAGCGAATCCCGCACCGCGCGCTCGTCGTCGACGACCAGGATCTTCACGCTCCCAGTGTGCCGCGAGAAGGTGAGCAGGCCCTAAGAAGTCTTCACGACTCGATGTATTCCTCGACAGGGACCGCGAGCCGGGCCTGCTCGGCGGCGGCTTTCACGCCTTCTCCGATCGTGGGGAACGTGTGGTGCGCCTGCGCGAGGTCGTCGACTGTGGCGCCCAGCCTGATTGCCACGGCGAGTCCCTGGACGATGTCGCTCGCGCCCGGCGCCACGACGTGAAGGCCGAGAACCCGGCGCGTGGAGCGATCGAAGACGATTTTGAACAGGCCGCGTTTCGCCTCGATGTACGAGGCGCGCTTTACGTGCTCTAGCGCGTGCACCACCGTCTCCACCTGGTGCCCGCGCTCCTCGGCATCGCTCTCCGTCAGGCCGACGCCGGCGAGCTCCGGGTCCGTGAAGATCGCGGTCGGCAGCACGGAGTAGTCGGCGGGAGCAGGCTCCCCGCCGAACATGTCGTCGATCGCGATCCGTGCCTGGTACTGCGCCACGGGGGTGAACGGTGCCTGGCCGTTGACGTCGCCGGCGGCCCAGACGCCTTCAACGTTCGTGCGCATCCGGTCGTCGGCCACGATGCCGAGCTTGTACGTCTCGATTCCGACGACGTCGAGCCCGAGCTCCTCGATGTTCGGGGCACGCCCGGAGGCGAGCAGGACTTTCTCGACACGAATCTCTTGGGAATCTCCACCCTCACGGGGCGCGATCGTGGCGACCAGGCCTTCGTCGTCGGATGCGATCCTCTTGACCAAGCTGCCCAGGATCACGGGGATCCCCTCGTCCCCGAGCGCCGTCTGAAGCTCTGCGGCAGACTGCGGATCCGAGCGCGGGGCGATCTGGTCGAGCGCGTCGACGATCGTGGCCTGCGACCCGAAGCGCGAGAACGCCTGGGCGAACTCGAGGCCGACGGCGCCGGCTCCGACGACGAGGAGCGACTCGGGCAGATCCTCCAGCTCGAGCGCGCTGACGTGATCGATCCAATCCACGTCGTCGATGCCCCCGATCGGCGGAACCGCGGTGCGTGAGCCCGTAGCGATCAGGATCTTCTCCGCGCGCAGCTCGGCGCCCTCGACCTGAAGGGTCTGCGGCCCAACGAAGGTCGCAGTCCCGGAATAGGTGTCGTACCCCGTGGCCTGGAGCTCCTCGATCCACTTGGGTTGCGGCTTCGTCAGGGTCTCCTTCCGGGCCTTCACCTTCGCGAGGTTCGCCCGAGCAGCCCCGACCTCCACGCCGATCTTGCTTGCGAGCGTGTTGATCTGATGCGTGAGCTCTGCGGCGACGAGGTACGCCTTCGTCGGCGTGCACGCCACGTTCGGGCAGCTGCCGCCCCAGCGCTCGCGCTCGATCATCGCAACGCTCGCGCCGTGCTCGGTCGCCGCCTTCTTCGCGGCCTCGCGGGCCGCCGATCCGGCGCCGATCACGATCAGGTCGTACTCCTTCATGATGCCTCCTCGGCTCGTGGGAACGCGGCTGCCTGGATCCTGCAGGAGATCTCTCAGCCGAGGTCACGCGCAACCGCTCGAGGGCTACTATCGAACCCGTGGCTCAAAACGTTGTGGTTGAGCCATTTGCCCCGTAGCTCAGTGGATAGAGCAGCGGATTGATCCACTGAAACCCTTGACAAAGTCGCCTTACCCTGATATAATATCATGGATGCCTGAGGCGGATTCCAGTATCTATGAAGTGAGGCGACGAGTACGACTCTTCATGCGCAGGCGTGGTCGGACTGCCTCGACGCTCGTACTTTCGGGCGCTTTCTCGACGCATATGGCGAGTGGCTGCGTGAGCGCGATCCTGCCGACGTAACCCGTCTAGTCGAGATTGAGGAATGGCTAGATGCTTGGGAAGCGAGCTACAGGGTCAAGCATGGCAAAGCCCCTAGTCGGACGCCGCTTTGGTTCAGGGCTTGAGCAGCTCGAGATCCGCGCGGGTCATCAGCCGGATGAGCTCTTCGAAGCTTGTCTCGGGCTTCCAGCCTAGGTTCCGCTGGGCCTTGGCGTAGGAGCCGATGAGGTGGTCGACCTCGGCGGGGCGCATGAAGGCAGGGTTGCTCTTGACGTACTGCTCCCACTCGGGCACTCCAGCTTCGTCGAAGGCAATCTCGATGCAGTCGCGCACCGAGTTGGTCTTGTTCGTCGCGATCACGTAGTCGTCTGGCTCATCGCGCTGCAGCATCAGCCACATTGCGAGCACGTAATCCTTGGCGTACCCCCAGTCGCGCTCGGCGTCGAGGTTGCCAAGCTCGAGCTTGTCGAGCCAGCCGTGCCTGATCGACGCCGCGTGCCACGTGATCTTGCGGGTGACGAACTCCAGACCGCGTCGGGGGCTCTCGTGGTTGAACAGGATTCCCGCGCCTGCATGCAATCCGTAGGACTCACGGTAGTTGACCGTGATGAAGTGGCCGTAGGTCTTCGCCACGCCGTAGGGCGAACGGGGATAGAAGGGCGTGGTCTCGGTTTGCGGGATCTCCAGGACTTTGCCGAACATCTCACTTGAGCTCGCTTGATAGAAGCGGGCTTCCGGAGCGGCCTCTCGCATGGCCTCGAGCATGCGGGTTACGCCCACGCCGCTGAACTCTGCTGTGAGGACCGGCTGGTTCCAGGAGACGGCCACGTAGCTCATCGCCGCAAGGTTGTAGATCTCGTCGGGGCGCGACGTGCGGATCGCGTCGACAAGCGAGGAATGATCGAGCAGGTCCCCCTGGTGCAGCGTGATCCGATTGCGGATGTGCTCGATGCGGCCGAACATCTCCGACGACCCCCGGCGGACCAGCCCGTGGACGTCGTAGCCCTTCTCGAGCAGGAGCTCGGCCAGATACGAGCCGTCTTGACCGGTGATGCCGGTGATAAGCGAGGTCTTCTGGTTCATACGAGTGCCGAGACGAGTGCCGCGAGCTTGCGACACCGCCACCGCGAGAACCAGGGGACTGCTGCCCGACCGGTATCACAGCGGCTTGGCGATCGCCTCGGCGTGGCGCTGTCGTCCAATGCCGACGAATCGTATAAGGCCGAGTACTACCGCGTAGCACTCGATTGCGGCGAAGAGAAAGACGCCGGGAATACACAGCGCCGAGCGCCACCAGGTGCACCGACGGTCGCTTGAAACCGCCACGTTGACTTTGACACCCTCGATGTACAGCCACATGGTGCCCGCGAGCCCCATCGCCCACGGCACGACGATCGGCAGGGCCGGCGGAAGCGGCGGCACGCCCAGCAGCACGCCGACACACACCATCAGCGGCATGAACTGCCACGGTGCGACCGACCAAGACAACACCATGTAGAACAGCGGGAGCTTGATCCGCCAGGGCAGCGACCGCTTGAGGACCAGCCGCAGCAGGCCCTCTGACCACCGCCGGCGCTGTCGAATTAGCTCGATGACCGACGAGGGCGATGCGCCGTAGACGCATGAGTTCAGGGTGGTGGAACGGCCCGGGTAGCGCTGGGCGAACTCCAGAGCGAAGTAGGCGTCTTCGATGACGGTGTCAGCGAAGTCCCAACCGATCTCGTCTTCGACGTCTGACCGGATGATGACGTGTTCGCCGTGGAGGCCCCCAAGAGGTCGCCCGAGCCTCCCAGTGAAGAAGGCAAAACGGGTGAGGTCGTCGGTTGGCCGAACGGCATCGCAGTACCAGGCGAGGCGCGACCGCGTCAGTTCTCGTGGAAAGCTGAGCGTTCCCTGCGCGAGGTAGTAGCGGTCGACGTTAGTCTCGATGAACTCAGCAAGCGAGGCGACAGTGTCCGGGCCGATGTGGGTGTCGTCATCGAGGTGGTACACGTACGTCTCGGCGTTGTTCTCGCCGTGGCGCCTGCGCTCTTCCATTGCGAAGTGGTTCGCCCTGGACTTGAACTTCGCACCGTTTGGCGTCTCGTAGGCGCTCGGCACGACGAGCATACGAACATGCGGCCGTCGTCCCAGTTCGGCCACGAGGTCTTTGTCTGCTGCACCCTCCTCGGCCACGACGTCGATGCGCCAGGTGTCCAGGTTCCTCGGAGCGTGCTCGATGATCGAGTTGAGCACTCGGCGCAGCGCATTGGTATTGCCGGCAGTGCACAGCGACGGGATAGTGAAGACAACTTTGCGATCAGTCGTACCCGTATATCGGCTACTTGGGATCCGACCAGCACCACGCTGGAGATGATGAGCCCCAAGGACGCCGATGCAGGCGATCGGCGCATTCATCGACCATAGGGCAGCGAGATACCAGTTGAACCAGTGATGGGATGGTTCCACCAAGCTGGTCAGAGCGCCACCCGAAACGCAGAAAACGACAAAGATGGTCGCCAGCGGCCACCAATCGAGACGGTGTCCGGAAAGGACGCCGTCGAACTCATCGATGCCGTCGACAGGGAGAGCGTTGCGGTCGCGAGGGTGGATCACCGCTCTGTCATCGCGGAGGTCGACCAGGTTGTCGCGCTGCGCCCACGCCGACGCAGGGCGGGAGGCACGGCGGTCATGTCCCAGCCGCGGCGGGAACGGGCGCGGAAGTCGCCGTTGCGCGTGACGAGCGCCCGGAAGGCGTCCCACTTCAACTCAAACGAGTAGTCGCCTGTCGGGAGCCGCCCGCTTCGGGCCAGCATTGGCTCTGGCAGCCGCAGAGCCACGAGCGCATCCTACGACATCGCCAGACCAGGTACAAGCCTGTACCAACCGCGCGGCGGGCGTAGCGTTCTTCCCAGCTTCCTCCCTACGGGTGTCGCCATCGTGGGCAACAGAGTATGGAGCCCAGCGGGGCGCAAACGGTCGCAACTGGTCGCAAATGCGCTGGCGCCGAACGGTCGGAAGCACGCGAAAACCATTGCCGTGAGTTGCCACCGGTTGCCCGAGAAGTTCCATGGTAAAGAGGGGTCGACGGTTCGAGTCCGTCAGAGGGCTCTGCAAAATCTCTGCAAAAAGACCTATTCCCGTTCAGGTCTACTTTGCAGATGCTCCAATGTGCGGTAGATATCGAGCCGTTTATGGAGCCTTCAGGTTCGGGAAGCGCCTTCGATAGACGCAAAAACGGCCCCGACGACGTAGATGCCGGCGCCAGGGCTGACGACTTCCCTCCTAATCTCTGCCTTCTGAGCGCTCCTAGAGCTTCCCAGCCCGCCTGCCTGTTACCCTCCCTGCCTGACAGATATTCAGGCGAGCTTGAAGGGAGGCGGGTGGAGATTCCACGCGGTCGTTATGAGCCTCAGTTCGGCAGCAACCTCAAACGCTTGCTCGGCTTACACGATCTCACGCGAGCGCAGGCCGCTAAACACTTCGGCGTCAGTCCGCAGGCGGTCAGCGAGTGGATCAGCGAGACGCGTCCAGGAGGACGAAGAGCGCCGAACGTAGAGACACTAGTGCGAGTCTCGGACTTCTTTGAAGTCAGCGGCGATGGTCTCTTAGTAGCTCCGTTTCAGGATTTGCTTGCAAGCGATCTATGCGACCGTGAGCGGTTCCTACGAGTGGAAGAGAAGATCAGAGGAGAAGCAGCATCGGTCGTCCCTCTGAGGGGAGTGGATAAATCAGGAAGGGCAGAAAATGACTAATATGCAGGGAAAAGCCCCCGTAGCTCAGTGGATAGAGCAGCGGTTTCCTAAACCGCGTGCGCAAGTTCGATTCTTGCCGGGGGCATGCCCATTCTCAAGCCAAACCGGCGCCTGAGCAGGCGGTTCTGGCAAAGCGCGGCGAATCGGCTTTCCGCTCAAGACCGCTGAAACCCGGTGATCCGGGGACTCAACTGGCGCACGACTGGCGCGCGGTCGTGCCTCGAATCTCGGTCCGAGGCCCGCTTGAAGAAGAGCAGGGCGAGGATGTAGTCCTTCTGGTTCGAGACCTTATTGCGGAAGAGGTCGGCCGCCTTCCAGCGGTGGTCCTCAAGGCGACCCAGCGTAAGAGGAGCCGAGTCCGTAAGAGCCATGGCCGCGGCGTCCTCCTTCGGCGATACCTTTGGCTCCATGAGGGAACGTGGAACGTCCGACGGCTCTGGTTCCAAGACCCGCTACCACCTACTCATGACCGACGGGGGGATAGTCGCCGATCAACCCGGTAAGAAGATGGCGGGTGAAGCCGCGATTGGTGTGGTTCTGAAGGCCCCTCTCGAGGAGATTTCGGAGCGTATAGGCCCGGCGAAGGACCACCACGTCGCGGAGTATCGAGCTCTGATCAGAGGCCTCGAGGCCGCCCGCTCTCGCGGGATTGGACACTTACGCGTGTGCCTCGATTCGCGTCTGCTAGTCAACCAGCTGAACGGCAGATCGAAAGTCGAGGCGGAGCAGCTCAAGCCCTTGCATGAGCAAGCCGTTTCTTTGATCCAACAGTTCGCTGACATCAAGATCACGTGGGTGCCCCGAGAGGCGAACGCCGAAGCGGACGCACTTGCGAGCACCCCACTTGGGCCGCTGAGGCCCAAGCCGAAACCTTCAATCGACGAACTTCCGCTCGAATAGCGCCATCCGTTCGCTCCTCAGCGCA
>JACDAN010000185.1 GCA_013695385.1 Actinomycetota bacterium
GTCCTCGACGATCCGGAGATCGAAGACGCCGAGTACGACCGGCTCTTCGACGAGCTCCTCGCCCTCGAGCGGGAGTACCCGAAGCTCGACGACCCCGACTCGCCGACCCATCGAGTGGGCGCGGCGCCGTCGGAGCGCTTCCAGAAGATCGAGCACCTCTCGGCGATGGGCTCGCTGGAGAAGGTCACGACCGAGGAGGCCCTGATCAAGTGGGCCGACGACGTCCAGAAGCGCCTCGGTACCGGCGAGCCGGTCACGTATGTCACGGAGCCCAAGATCGACGGGTCCGCCGTGAACCTGATCTACGAGCACGGCGTCCTGCTCCGTGGCGCCACCCGGGGCGACGGGTATCGCGGCGAGGACGTCACGGCCAACCTCAGGACGATCGGCGCCGTGCTGCCACGGATGGTGATCCCTGACGGCGAGGAGCCGCCTGAGGTCCTGGAGGTCCGTGGCGAGGTCTACATGCCGCTCTCCGGCTTCCGCCGTCTCAACGAGCGCTTCGTCGCCGAGGGGAAGAAGACCGCGCCGAACCCGCGCAACGCCGCTGCCGGCTCCCTCCGCCAGCTGAATCCTGCGATCACTGCCGAGCGCCCTCTGTCGATCTGGATCCACGGCATGGGCCATCACCGGGGCTTGCCGGCCGACACGCACTCGGCCGCGCTCGAGTGGCTCAGGGAGCGAGGGTTCCGAGCGAACCCGCTGGCCGAGCGCCACGAGACGGTCGAGTCCGTCCACGAGGCGTGCCGCCTCTGGGAGGCGAAACGCCTCGAACTCGACTACGAGATCGACGGTCTCGTGATCAAGGTCGACTCCTTCGACCAGCAGCAGCGGCTGGGAGCGCTCCACGACCGGCCACGTTGGGCGCGTGCGTTCAAGTGGGCCCCGCTGACCGCGACGACGCGCCTGAACAAGATCCTGATCCGGGTCGGGCGCACCGGCGCGCTGAATCCCTGGGCGATGCTCGAGCCTGTCGAGGTGGGCGGCGTCACGGTCTCGAGAGCGACGCTGCACAACGAGGAGGACATCAATCGCAAGCAGATTCGCGTGGGCGACGACGTGATCGTGCAGAGGGCTGGAGACGTGATCCCGCAGATCGTCGGGCCGGCCGGCCCGCACCGGCGAGGCACGAAGCCTTTCACGATGCCGGCGCGCTGCCCCCTCTGCGATGCGGAGGTGGTGAAACCGGAGGGCGAGGCGATGCATCGGTGTCCGAACCAGGCATGTCTTTCCCGCGGGCTCGAGACGCTCAACAACTGGGTGATGGCTGCCGCCGACATCGAGGGAGTCGGCGAGCAGCTCGTGCGCAGGCTCTGGGACCTCGGCCTCGTCCGTTCGCTCCCCGAGCTCTACAGGCTCACCAAGGAGCAGCTCCTCGAGCTCGACGGATTCCAGGACAAGAGCGCGACGAAGGTCATCGTCTCGATCGAGGCATCCAAGGCCATTCCCTTCCGCCGCGTGCTCTTTGGTCTCAACATTCCGGATGTCGGCTGGGTGACGGCCCAGAACCTCGCACGTCACTTCGGCTCGGCGGATCGGCTCGCCCGAGCCAGCCAGGAGGAGATCATGGAATGCGAGGGCATCGGGCCGGAGCGCGCAGAGGCAATCGCCGAATGGTTCGCCGACAAGGCGAACCGCGCGCTCGTCGAGGAGCTGCGGGACCTCGGGCTGCAGCTCGAGTCGGGAGCCGAGGATCGGCCCGTCGAAGGGCCTCTCACGGGCCGCACGTACGTGATCACAGGCACCCTCGAGCGCTGGTCGCGTGAACAGGCTCAGGCCGAGCTCGAGGCGCGGGGCGCCAAGGTCACGAGCTCCGTGTCGAAAAAGACCACAGGCCTCGTCGTCGGAGAGGAGCCCGGCGCCTCAAAGCTCACGAAGGCGCAGCGGGAGGGAATTCCACTCGTAACCGAGCCCGATCTCGCCGAACTACTGGGCGCCGGCTAAGACGGACGCAAACCGGTCCTGTGCGCGCCGCGCCCAGTGGTGGGAGACCGGTTGGCCGTTCTGGATCACCGCGAAGGCCCACCGGCCTCGCACGTAACCCGACAGCGACGAGGACTCCTGCGTGGTGCCGGTCTTGGCCAGGACCGCCCCACGGGACGGTGGCCGCTCGAGGCGATCCTCCAGTGTCCCGTTCACGCCGGCGACGGCGAGCGAACGAACGAATGACGAGCGAATCAGCGGGTCGTTCCAGGCCGTGATGAGGATTCCGATCAGAGCAGCGGCCGTCAGGCGATTGCGGGCCGAGAGACCGGATCCGTCGACGATTCGGACACCCGCGAGAGGGACGGCCGCCTCGCGGAGCGCCCTCCGGACGCCTTCCGCCCCGGCCGCGCTCGTGCCGCGGCCCTCGTCGACGGCTCCTACCTGTTTGAGCAGAAGCTCCGCGGTGAAGTTGTCGCTCTCCCGGTTCATGAATGCGACGATCCGTGAGAGCGGTGGGGAGGCCGTCGTCGCAAGGGGCTCCGCGAATGAGTCGACGACTCCCTCGACGACTCCGCCACGCACTGCGATACCCGCTGCACGCAGGGCGAGCCGGAACTGGGTGCCCGCCGTAACGGCCGGCTCGCGCGTCACCCATCCACGGTACCGGGCTCTGTCCACGGTGAGAGCGGAGAGCGGGGGGGACTCGTCGATGTAGTAGTGAGGCTTCCAGGCGGGGCCGGTTCGGCGCGAGTCGAAATACGACTCATCTGTTTCGATGCCTCCGGTCACCCGGAGGATTCCGATAGCTCGAAGCTGTCGGGCGAGCGTACGGAGATCGCCACTCGAAAGGGTCGGATCACCGAACCCCTTGAGCACGAGATCGCCCCTCCACACCCGGCCGACCAGCTCTCCCTCGCCGAAGACTGCCGTCTCGATCCGGTACGTGGGCCCAAGGAGTGCAAGGGCGGCATAGGCCACGGCCAACTTCGCATTCGAGGCCGGGACGAGGCCGCGGGCGGGATGCCGTGCGAAGACCGTTCTCCCGGTCGTGAGCTCGACGGCAACGGCTGAGGACAGACGGGGCTGTACGTGCGGCACCGAGAGCGCCCTTGCGAGCTTCGTCGCCAAGCGGGATGGTTGCTGTGGCCCGGCGGGTGCGACGCCGACCGCGGTGCACCAGAACGCAAGCACGGCGACGAGAGCGGAGAGACGGCGGCCCTGCACCCCGGCATTGTCGGGGTCGGCCCGAGGGGCGTCAACCCGCCCGCCTCCGCTGGGTCCTACGGACGCGAAAGATGGGCCGTTCGGCCTATTGGAATCGCGAGCCCCGCGTTCGATAATTGAGATCTCCACCGGAGCCGCCATGAATCAACTCACATCGCTCACCGATCGCCTCCAGAGGCTTCTCGTCGCCCTTGAGCGGGGTGACCACCCAGGTCGCGCGCGATTCGAGGAGACTCTCACCGACGGGTACGCCTGGGCGCTCAAGCTCGACGCCGAGTGCACCCGACTGGAGCGCTCGATCGGGCAGCTTGCGGCCCACCTCGGTGCCGGGAGCAACGAGGTAGAAGCGCACCAGCTCTCCAACACGGCTCGTCAGCTCGAAGACTCCCGCCGGGACCTCCACGCGCTCCGCAGCTTGCTCGCCAGCCTCCGCGCCCAGTTCGCGGAAGCCAAGGTCGCATAGGCCCATTCGCTGAAAGTCTCTCGACTTTCAGCGACCTCTCGGAAGCCGGGCTCCGCTTCGCGGCGCGCGGCGCGGACGCCGTCAGCGGGAAGTACGCGATCGGTCAGCTGCGAACGAGCGAGTCGGGCAGAGCCCGACTCGCGGCCAAGTCAAACGAGCCCAGAGCGGACCGCATAAACGGCGGCCTGGATGCGATTTTCGATCTGAAGCTTCATCAGGATGTTCGAGATGTGGTTCTTGACCGTCTTCGGGCTGATGTGGAGGTCCCGGGCGATCTCGGCGTTGTCCTTGCCGTTTGCGATCAGGCGCAGAACCTCGTTCTCGCGATCGGAGAGCTCCGCGCCCGTGATCCCCCCGGCAGCGTCCACGCTCGAGGCACGAATGCGCTGGAGCACCTTGGAGGCGATGTGGGGCGAGATCAACGATTCGCCCAGAGAGGCGGCGCGGATCCCCTGCATCAGATCCTGGATGGACGAGTCTTTCATGAGGTACCCGCAGGCGCCGGCGAGAATGGCGTCCATCACGTCGCCGTCCTGATCGGAAATCGTCAGGACGACCACGCGGGTGAGCGGTGCGAGGCGCGTGATCTCACGGGTCGCCTCGATCCCGTTCATGCCCGGCATGTTGAGGTCCATCACGACCACGTCCGGCGCGAGCTCCCGGACGAGGCTCAGCGCTACGCTCCCGTCGGGAGCCTCCGCGACGATGTGGACGCCCTGCTCCTCGAGCAGGTTGCGTAGGCCCGTCCGAAAGAGATCGTGGTCGTCGACGAGCATGACACGAAGGAGCTCTGCGCCCAGTGCCTCGGTGGAGGTTGCCACGTTGCTCACAGCTCGTCCTATTCTCGGTGCGACTCCTGCGCCTGTCTACTTCGGGTAGATGGTGACCGTCACGACGCGGCTGCCCCACGCCAGAGCCTGAGCGACGGAGGAAAACCAGAGGTCGATGCGCGCTCCTACGATCGCCCCGCCCGTGTCGGCCGCGACGCCCATCCCGTACCCGGGAATCGCGAGGCGGGAGCCCATCGGGATCACGGACGGGTCGACCGCCACGACCCCCCAGCCGACGGGCCGGCCGCTCGCTGTCGTTCCGGGGAGTGCGTAGCCGGTGGCGGTGACGGTCAGGGATCGGAGCCCGGTGGAGGCCGCGCCAGCCGGAAGCGCGGGCGCTCCGGACGAGCGGGCGGGCTCAGCGGTCGGCGCAGTCGGTGGGGCCGACGCGAGCGTCCGCGCCTGACGATCGAGCGCTGCGATCTGCCCGGCGTTCGCGTTCTGCGCTCGCTGCGCGAATGCGATCGTTCTGAGACGCTCGGCCCTGGCGTTGACGAGTGAGGCGGCGGCGGCCGCGCGGGCGGCTCCGAGTTGAGCGAGTTCGCGTTCTCGCGCTGTCAACGCGCGGCTCAGGCCTGCAAGCTCTTTCGATGCCGTCTGCGCGCCCGATAGTAGATCCTCGTCCTGCCGCGCTGCCAGGTCGAGGGTCTCGACGGCTGTCATGGCCTCGTCGAGGGAGCCCGAGCCGAGGATCACCTCGATGACGTCGGTGTCGCCTTCCTCGTAGAGGGTCTGTAGCCGTTGGGCGATTGCGCTCTGCGACGCGCGCAGCGCGCTGCGCGCGACCTGGAGCTCCTCGGTCACTTCCATCCGCTTCGAACGAACCCGCCGGGCGCGGTCGCGGAAGGCTGCGAGCTCACCCCGAGCCTGCGCCAGGCGGCTCTCGAGAACGGTCAGGCTGGCGAGTGCGGTCTGAGATCCGGAGGCGAGCGCTTCATTCTCCGCACGGAGCGCGTCCGCTTCCGCATCCAGGTCGCCGGCCGACTGGGCGCCGCCTGCTGCAGGTAGCGACGCGCCCACCGCCGCCCCCACAACGATGGCAGCGCAAAGCGTCCGGAACCCCCTCCCTGGCCCGCGCACGAGGGGGCCAAGGTACCACAGGCGGCTTTTCATGCCGTTTGCAGCCGTCCGAGGAGGTTGCTAGGGTGCCGAACTTGTGACGTCCAAAGTCTACGGCCCGGCGCGCCAGGGTTTGCCGGGGGTGGCGGTCGTCCAAGATTTTGCGTAAGCCTCAAATCGCCGCACTCGTAGTTTCGTTCCTCGCCGCACTTGCCGGGGCGGGATCGGCGACCGGCGAACCGGTCGGAGTGGCCGCGAAGAGGGCGCAGGCGCAGTCCGTTCTCAATCAGGTTTCCTCGCTCGATGCTTCGCTCTCGCACGCGATCGAGGCCTACAACCTCGCGAACGAGCAGCTGAAGGAGATCAGGGCGGATCTGCACGCGAACGAACAGCTGCTCGCGATCGCCGGCAGCAACCTCAAGGCGGCGACGAACACCCTGGCTACCCGCCTCGTCGCGATCTACACGTCCGAGCAGAGCGACTCGACGCTCGATGTTCTCGTGGGCTCTCAGAGCCTCGAGGATCTCCTCGACGGGCTCGAGACCGTCTCTCGGGTATCAGACCAGGATCGGGACGTCCTGGCGGAGGTCACCACG
>JACDAN010000205.1 GCA_013695385.1 Actinomycetota bacterium
CGCGTGATCCGCGCGCTCCACGAGCTCGGCATCGAGGCCGTGGCGACCTACTCGACCGCCGATCGGGACTCGCTGCACGTTCGCTTCGCGGACCGGGCGGTCTGCATCGGGCCGCCCCCGGCGGCAGAGAGCTACCTCCGCATTTCCTCGGTCGTCGCCGCCGCTACGACGACCGGGTGTGACGCCGTCCATCCGGGCTGGGGCTTCCTGGCCGAGAACCCGGCCTTCGCGGACGCGTGCGCCGAGAACGACCTCGTCTTCGTCGGGCCTACTTCGTCGGTCATGGCCCGAATGGCCGACAAGGCTGCCGCGCGGGAGGAGATGCGCGCAGCCGGCGTCCCCCTGGTTCCGGGCAGCGAAACGCTAGGGCCCGACGAGACCGGCAGGGTTGCCGACGAGCTCGGCTACCCCGTGCTCCTGAAGGCAGCGGCGGGGGGCGGAGGGAAGGGAATGCGGCTCGTCTCCGCCGCGGAGGAGCTCGACTCGGCCTACGCCATGGCGGCGAACGAGGCTGAGGCTGCGTTCGGCGACGGACGGTTGTATCTGGAGAAAGCCGTGGTCCCGGCACGCCACGTCGAGATCCAGGTGCTGGGCGACTCCCACGGCGGCGTCCTCACACTCGGCGAGCGCGAGTGCTCGATCCAGCGTCGCCACCAGAAGCTGATCGAGGAATCTCCGTCGCCGGCCGTCGACCCCGGTCTCCGCGAGAAGATGGAAGCGACAGCGGAGCGCGCCGTGCGCGCCATCGGCTACACGAACGCCGGCACCTTCGAGTTCCTGGTCGCGGGCGACCGTTCGTTCTACTTCATCGAGCTGAACGCCCGGCTCCAGGTCGAGCATCCCGTCACGGAGCTCGTCACGGGGATCGACCTCGTCCACGAGCAGCTGCGGGTGGCTGCGGGAGAGCGCCTGTCGTACACGGGCCGCGCCGGCCGCCGTGGTCATGCGATCGAGGTTCGCGTGAACGCGGAAGATCCTTCGCGGGACTTCATGCCCGCACCCGGCCGCCTCGAGCGTTTCCGCCCGCCCCTCGGCCCCGGCGTCCGCGTCGACACGTTCGTGGAGGAGGGCTCGACGGTGCCGCCCTTCTACGACTCGCTGCTCGCCAAGCTCATCGCGTGGGCTCCCGACCGCGAGCTCGCCCTCTCGCGTTGCCTCCGCGCACTCGACGAGTTCGAGGTCGAGGGGATCCCGACGACGATCGGCGCCGCGGCGGAGATCATCCGCAGCGAGGGGTTCGCGCGAGGCGAGTACTCCACGAGCTACCTCGAAGAGCACGCCGGGCTGATTGCAAGTAACAGTCTGTTACTAAGCACGCCGGGCCTGTGACAGCGCCATCTGCGAGGCAAGTAACAGAGTGTTACAAGGAGTTCGCCTGTGACGATTAGCCGCCGGGCCGGCCGCCGGGCCGCGCTCTTCATGCTCTTCCAGTGGGATGTGACCGGACAGGAGCTCGGCTCGACGTACGAGGGTCAGGTGGACGACTTCGCCTGGGATCTCGCCCGAGACGTCGCAGAGCACGCCGCGGAGCTCGATCGGCGAATCGACGGTGCAACCGAGGGCTGGCCGGCCGACCGCCTCGGCGCGCTCGAGCGGAACGTCCTCCGCCTCGCGATCCTCGAGCTTGCGAGCGGAAGCGTTCCCGCGGAGGTTGCGATCGACGAGGCGGTGCGCCTGGCGAAGCGCTATGCCTCCGACGAGGCAGGCAAGCTCGTGAACGGCATCCTGGGACGGATCGCGCGAGAGGAGGTTGTATGAGCAACGTGGAGCACAGTGACGCCGAGCAGAGCCTGACCCGGGCCGAGGAGCTGCTCGAGCGGCTGGACGAGGCGCGTGGCAGGCTCGAGGCTGCCACCGACCCCGACCAGGCGATCGAGGTCCTGAGCCAGCTCTCCGAGATCGCGAAAGAGGTCGAAGCCGAGATCTCGAAGGTCAAGCGAGGAGTCGATGCGGAGCTCTGACGAGCTTCGCGAGAGCGTCGAAGAGCACCTCGGCGCCCTCTCGCTCTCGTCCGATCTCGGCGGGCTCGAGCCCGTCGTCCGCTACGCCCTCGACGGTGGAGGAAAGCGTCTTCGCCCGGTCCTCTGCCTGGCGACGGCCGAGGCGGCCGGCGGCGATCCCGACCTCGCGCTCGATGCTGCCGCCGCGCTGGAGCTCGTCCACTCGTTCTCGCTCGTCCACGACGACCTTCCGGCGCTCGACGACGACGACCAGCGGAGGGGCCGCCCGAGCGTGCATGTGCGCTTCGGCGAGGCGCAGGCGATCCTCGGCGGCGACGCCCTGCTCAACGAGGCGTTCGCGCTGGCTCTCCGGTATCCGACGCCCGTGGTCGGACGCGAGCTGGCGGTCGCAACGTCGGGAATGATCGGCGGCCAGTACCTGGACGTGAACGGCGGGCCGCGGGATCGCCTCGAGCTCAACCGCCTGAAGACCGGCCGCCTCTTCGAGGCCTCGGTCGGATGCGGTCTTTGGGTCGCCGGCGTCGAGGCCGGCGATCAGCCCCCCTGGCGCGCTTTCGGGGCCGACTTCGGGTTCCTCTTCCAGCTCGTGGACGACCTGCTGGACGACGACGGGATCGCGCGGGAGCGAGGGCGGGAGGAAGCTCTGCTTCTTGCCCACGAGACCGAAGAACGTGCCCGCTCCGGCCTGGGGGCGATAGACGCGGATACGACGGTGCTGGGCGAGTTGCTCGACCAGCTCGTCGCGCGGAGGCCATGAGGAAGCGCGTGGACGTACTACTCGTCGAACGCGGCCTTGCCGAGTCCCGCAGCCAGGCACAGGCTCTCGTGATGGCCGGTCGGGTGCCTGGTTTCGACAAGGCCGGGCAGCAGGTGGACGAGACTGTAACCCTTGAGGTGCTCCGGCCGCCGAGGTTCGTCTCGCGCGGGGGTGAGAAGCTGGCGCATGCGCTCGAGGTCTTCGGGATCGATCCGGCCGGCAGGGACTGCCTCGACGTCGGGTCGTCCACCGGCGGCTTCACCGACGTCCTGCTCCAGGAGGGAGCGAGTCGAGTGATCGCGCTCGACGTGGGTCGCGCTCAGCTCCATGAGCGATTGCGAGACGATCCCCGCGTGACCGTCATGGAGGGAGTGAATGCCCGGCAGCTCAGGGACCTGCCGGTCGCACCAGAGTTCGTCACGTGCGACGTCTCCTTCATCAGCGCCCGGCAGGTGCTCAAGCCGGTCCTCCGCCTGGCACGGCCGGGATGGGAGGCCGTCGTCCTCGTGAAGCCGCAGTTCGAGGCCGGCCGCGCCGACGTCAAGGGAGGAGTCGTACGCGACCCGGAGGTGCACCGACGGGTGATTCGGGAGGTTGCGGAGGAGGGGCTCCTCTGGGAGGCCGAGACGGCGGGCGTTGCGGACTCCGGTCTCCCTGGGCCGAAGGGGAACCGGGAGTTCTTCCTCCACCTCGTCCACCGGCCCGGCGCCGCTCTTCCTGCGGAGCTCGACGACTGGATCGGCGATGCCGTCGGTTAGCCGCATCGTCGTCATCACGCACGGGCGGGCGGACGTCGAGGATGCGCTCGAGCGCGTCGAGCGGTTGGCCGGCGAGCGGGGAATCGAGGTTGTGGAGGAGTCGCCCGACCTTGCCGTCGTCCTCGGCGGCGACGGCACGATGCTGCGGTCGCTCAAGCGCTTCCTGGGAACCGGCGTTCCGGTGATGGGCGTCAATTTCGGCCGGGTCGGCTTCCTCGCGTCGATGGAGCGCGACGATCTCGAGTCGGGTCTGGGAAAGGCGTTCTCCGGCGATTTCGAGGTGGTTGACCTGCCGACGCTGGAGGCGGAGGTCGGGGGCGAGCGGTACCCGGCCGTCAACGACGTCCTTGCCGTCAGCGGCGCCCTCGGGCGCATGATCGAGCTGCGCTGGGCGATCGCAGGCGAGGATCTCGGCTCGGTTCCGTGCGACGGCCTGATCGCCTCGACGCCCTCCGGATCCACCGCGTACAACCTCTCGAACGGCGGCCCTGTTCTCGTGTGGGGGCTGGATGCGATGGCGGTGACGTTCGTCGCGCCGCACTCGCTCCACGCGCGCCCGCTCGTCGTCCCTCGCAGCCGCGACCTGGAGGTCACGAACCTCACCGGGCATGTCCCTGTCGCGCTCCTCGTCGACGGCCACCAGATCGGTGAGCTCGGCGAGGGAGATTCCGTCCGGGTCGGGCTGGCCGATCAGGTCAGCCTGCTCGCGACCTTGCCTGAGTCGACCTTCTTCCAGCGCTATCGCGACACGTTCGCGTCCTAGGCCACGCGTAATCTGGCTCCGGTGCTGCGCCGTCTGCGCATCGAGAACCTGGTCCTGATCCGCGAGGCGGAGCTCGACCTCGCCGCCGGGCTGAACGCGATCACGGGAGAGACCGGCGCCGGCAAGACGATCCTTGCGCAGGCGATCGGCCTCCTCCTCGGCGCCAAGGGCGAGGCGAAGGCGATCGGACCGGCGGCCGAGGAGGCGTACGTCGAGGCGGAGTTCGACGTGCCCGAGGGATTCTTCGAGGAGGACGGCCTGGAGGCCCTCGGGGAACTGAGGCCGCAGGACGAGCTGGGCCTCGTCCTCGCCAGGCGGATCTTCGCCGACGGGCGGACCCGCGCGTACGCCTGGGGCCGCGCAACGACCCGTGAGGACCTGGCTGCCGCGACGGAGCTCCTGGTGGGCATGTCCGGCCAGTTCGAGCAGCGGCGCCTGGCGCGCCCCGCCTACCAGCTCCAGGTGCTCGACTCGTTTGCCGGAGACGACCAGCTGCGCCGGAGAGCCTCGATGCGAGTGGCCTGGCGAGGGCTCTCCGCCGCCCGCCGCCGCTACGACGAGATCGCTCGAGACTCTGCCGCCGCCGCGGCGCGCCTCGCCGAGCTGCAGGCGCTCGTGGAAGACACGGAAGGCTTCGAGGAGGGCGCCGAGGAGGCGCTTCGTGCCGAGGGCGAGCGGCTCCGTCACCTGACCGAGCTCACGGAGGGCGCCGCTGGCGCCGCTGAGGCGCTCTCGCCGGACGACGGCGAAGG
>JACDAN010000238.1 GCA_013695385.1 Actinomycetota bacterium
GCGCGAACGAAGCGGCGCTCATGAGGAGACCCGCGTCGACATACACCTGGCGTCCGAAGCTCCAGAGCTCGCGGGCACGGTCGACTTCCCCTTTCATGGCGTGCAGGCGTCCGAGGTCGGCGCTCGACCATGCTTCCTCGAGGAGGCCGTGCTCGCCTGTCCCCAACGCCTGGATGCGCTCGAGTGCCTCGTCGACGGGCATCGGGCCGTTGTAATAGCAGCTACCCAGCCTGCTTCGAAGCGTGCCTCTCAGTCGTGCGCCCCTCTCGCCGGCGCGCTCGAGATGCGCGAGCGCGCGCTCCCCTGCTTCGACCGTCTCCTGCACGCGCAGCCTGACCCAAAATGACATGGCGACGCTCCACCAGTAGCGCGCGAGGCCGTACTGGTCCCCGGACTCCTCGAAGACTGTCCGCGCCTCGTTCTGCCACGCCTCGCTGTCCTCGGACGAGCTGGCGTGACCCGTACCGATCCTGATGGTCGCCATCGACACTGCGGCGTGAGCCCGCGTTCCCGGGTCGACGGCTTCCCTTGCCTTCGACAGCACGTCCCAGGCTTCGTTGTAGTTCGACTCGAGCAGGGCGTCGGCGAAGTCCGGCGCGAGCGCGAGTCTCGCCTCATCGTGCTCCGGCAGCAGGCTCGTCGCACGGCCGAACAGAGAGCGGCCGGCGTTGAAATCGCCGCGTTCGAGGGCTCCTCGCCCGGCCGCCGCGAGGTACGTCGAAGCACGACGCGCGAGCCCGTCGAGGGCTGCATCGGAGCCGTCGAGCTCGGCTCGGTACCGATGCGCCTGCTCGAGGTGGTAGCCGACGATCTCGTCGCCTTCGACGAGGTCGTGCGTCGAGAGCCAATTGGCAAAGCGCTCGTGCAGCTCGGCTCGGGTCGCCTTCGGGAGCGACTCGTAGGCGGCGTCGCGGATGAGCAGATGGCGAAAGCGGAAGCCCTCGTCCTCGGGGAAGGTCGGCGACGTGGCACGGATGAGCTCCTTGCGGACGAGGGTCGCGAGATGCGACTCGACCGCCGGCCGCAGGAGATCGGGCGACAGCTCGGCGACGGCTCCGCGGTGGAAGACCTCGCCCTCGACTGCCCCGCGCTCCATCACCCCGCGCACGTCGCCGTCGAGCGAGTCGATGCGCGCCTGCAGCAGCGCATGGATCGTCGGGGGAACCGCGATCTCACCGTTGCCTCGGTGCTCGCGCACCATCGCGAGCATCTCCTCGACGAAGAGCGGGTTACCTGCCGACGCGGTCATGATGCGCTCGCGGAGAGGCGCGTCGAACGCCCCGCCTCCGACGAGGCGTTCCATGAGCTCGTCGCACTCGTCCGCTCCGAGCGGCTCGAGCAGAAGCGACGTCGTGTTGAGCTTCCCCCCGCCCCAGCCTGACCGCACGTCGAGCAGTTCGGTGCGCGCCACGCACAGCAGGAAGATCGGCGCGTCACGTGAGAGGTCGGCGATGTGCTCCACGAGGTCGATGAAGACGGGCTCCGCCCATTGCAGATCGTCGATCACGACGACCTGAGACCGCTCGGCGGTGCGCGCTTCGAGCAACCGCCGAAAGGCGAGCTGGGTCTCGGGCGGTGATGTGCCAATCACGGAATCCGGCTCGACGCCGATCGCGATCAGCATCTCGACCAGCGGCCAGTAGGTGATGCCCTCGCCGTAGGGCAGACAGCGCCCGCGGAGGACGTCGGCCGCACCCTCCACGCGTTCGAGGAAGTCGGCGACGAGGCGCGACTTGCCGATCCCGGCCGGGCCGAGCAGCGTGAAGAGCCGGCAGGTGCGGTCGGCGATCGCGTCCTCGTAGTCGCGCCAAAGCCGCTGGCGCTCGCGCTCGCGACCGACGAGCGGCGTCTCGAAATGCCGTGCGAGCGAGGGAGCCCCGGCCACGACCTCGAGCAGCCGAAAGGCTGCCACAGGATCCGACTTCCCCTTGAGGGCGAGCGGCGCGACCGGCTCCACGCGGACGGCATCGCGCACGAGCAGACGCGTCTCGGCACCGATGAGCGTCTCCCCGGAGGCGGCCGCCTGCTCGAGGCGTGCAGCGACGTTGACGGCATCGCCGGTGACGAGCGTCTCCCCCTCTCCGCCGACGACGACCTCGCCCGTGTTGACACCGATGCGGGCCTCGAGCCCATGCTCGGCGATCGCGGCGCGCATCTCCGAGGCGGCGCGGACCGCGCGCAGGGCGTCGTCCTCGTGCGAAACCGGTATCCCGAAGACCGCCATGACCGCATCCCCGACGAACTTCTCTACGACCCCGCCGTGCCGCTCGACGATCGCGCGGAGGTCCTCGAAGTAGCGGCGCATGCGAGCGCGCAGCGCCTCCGGGTCAGTCGACTCCCCGAGCGCGGTCGAGCCGACGAGGTCGCAGAAGAGGACGGTGACGACCTTGCGCTGCTCGCGCGCGATCTCCTTGGCAGAGAGCGACGTCCCGCAGGCGTTGCAGAAGCTCGCCTCCTCGGGATTGTCGTGCCCGCAGCTCGGGCAGGGAGCCATGGACGGAGTCTAGGGCGCGCTCGCTCCGGGATAATCCGGAGGCCAGTTGCCGGCCGCCAGCGGCGTGCCGTCGCTGAAGCGAAGCTCCTGACGTACCGTGAAAACGAAAGTTCGCAGACCCGGCGCACCCTGCATCCCGGTGCCCGCCAATCCCTATCACCCCGGGGACTTGACTCGACAGCTCTGCGGCAGAGGCGCGCTGTTGTCCACAGAGACAAGATTCCGTGGCCCACTCGTGGCCCAAACGTCGGCTGGAGGGCTGGCTCAAGCATGCAAAAGCGCTTGCAGAAGTGGCGATCGCGTGACTAGTTCGTAAGCAAAAGGCCCTGTTTCCAGGGCCTTCGTGAGTAGCGGGGGCAGGATTTGAACCTGCGACCTCCGGGTTATGAGCCCGGCGAGCTACCTGACTGCTCCACCCCGCGTCGCTGTGTCGATTGTAGCGCGGGCTAGGCGGAGGTCGTCAAGCCGACGGGGCAGCTGACGCCCGTTCCGCCGATGCCGCAGTAGCCGCTCGGGTTCTTCGCCAGGTACTGCTGGTGGTAATCCTCGGCGTAGTAGAACGGGCCTGCCTGGGCGAGCTCGGTGGTGATCTCGCCGTGCCCGGCCCCCGAGAGCTCGCGCTGGTACAGCTCCCGCGAGCGTTCCACCGCCGCGCGCTGAGCCTCGTCCTGCCAGAGGATCACCGAGCGATACTGCGTGCCCATGTCGTTGCCCTGCCGCATTCCCTGGGTAGGGTCGTGGCCCTCCCAGAAGAGGCGCAGCATCTCCTCGAGGCCCGTCTCGGACGGATCGAAGGCGGCGAGGACGACCTCGGCGTGTCCGGTGCGTCCGCTGCAGGCCTCCTCGTAGGTCGGGTTCGGCGTGTAGCCGCCGGCGTATCCAACGGCCGTCGTGTAGACGCCCGGCGCCTTCCAAAAAATTCGCTCGGCTCCCCAGAAGCAGCCCATCCCGACCACGAGCTGTTCGAAGCCCCCGGGGAACGGCGGGGCTATCGGCGTCCCGAGCACGAAGTGCTGCCCCGGTACGACGATCGGCCAGTCGCGGCCCGCGAGGGCATCTCGCCGCTCGACCATTGCTGCCTTGTCCCGGAACAGGAACATGCGGATAGCGTAGCCAGGGTCATGCGGATCGCGGCGATCGACCAGGGCACGAACACCACCCGGCTGCTCATCGCCGACGTCGTGGACGGGCGCGTCGAGGAGGTCGAAAAACGCGTCGAGATCACGCGCCTCGGCGAAGGCGTCGACCTCCGGCGCCGGCTCCTCCCGCTGCCGATCACGCGGGTGCGGAACGTCCTCTCCGACTACCGGCGCCGGATCGAGGAGCTGGGCGCCGAGCGCACGCTGCTCGTCGCAACGAGCGCCGTGCGCGACGCGGAGAACGGCGAGGCGTTCCTCGGGGAGATCGAATGGAGCTATCGGTTCACGACGCGGCTGCTCTCGGGTGAGGAGGAGGCAGAGCTCAGCTTTCGCGGCGCGGCCGACGACGAGCCCGGTTCAATGCTCGTGATCGACATTGGCGGCGGTTCGACCGAGCTGATCGTCGGCGAGTCGGGCGCGCTGATGCACGCGCAGAGCATCGACGTCGGCTCGGTGCGTCTCACCGAGCGGTTCCTCGCTTCGGATCCGCCTTCGCCCGAGGAGCTCCAGGCCTGTGCCGAGCGCGCCCGATCCCTGCTTCCATCCTCGCTCGAGGCCGACCGGGCGGTCGGCGTCGCCGGAACCGTGACGACGCTCGCCGCCCTCGACGCCGGGCTCCTGAACGACGAAGGGCTCGGGACTCATGGACACCTCCTGACCCTCGAGGGGGTCACCGCCCAGCTCGAGCGCCTCTCCGGGATGACGCTGGCGGAGCGCGAGGCGGTCTCCGGGCTCCATCCGAAGCGAGCCCCGGTGATCGTCGCCGGCGCCGTGATCCTGAGTGAGCTGCTCTCCGGGCTCGGGCTCCCGGAGCTCAGGGTCAGCGAGCGGGACATCCTGCACGGCGCCGCGCTCGAGGCGGCAGAGCTCCCGGAGCCGGTCGAGGGCGACGCTCCGCCCGGCGCCTACACCTGCTGCTGAGAGCGCTCCTACTCGTCCTCCGGCGGCTCGTCCTCGGCGAGCCTGCGCTGGAGCACGCTCCGCGACAGCACGCCCACGAGGCGCCCCCCGTCCACAACCGGAACCCGTTCCGCGTCCCACTCCTCCATGGACCGGAATGCCTCCTCGGCGTCGGACTCGGCGTCGAACGTCCAGTGTGCCACCTCGGCGATCTCCTCGAGGGTCGTCACACGGGGATCCAGACCCGGGGCCACCACCTCGCGCACGAGCGTCTTGCGCGTGACGACCCCGACGAGCCGGTGCTCGTCGCAGACGAAGATCGCGCGGACGTCCGGCTTCGCGAGCAGCGCTCCGGCCTCCTGGGCAGTCGCCTGGGCTCCGAGCGTGCGCGGCTCGATGACCATTGCCTCGCGGACGAGCGTGGTCACGGGTAGATGCCCCGCGCGGTCATCGCACCGGCGACCTCGCGGATGGCAGCCACGAGCGCGGCCTGGCGCGGAGTGATTGCGAGCTGCTCCGAGAGGTGCCACACGCGGTCGAACGCATCGGCCAGCTTCTCCGCGAGCTTCATGCGGATCTCATCGTGCCCCCAGAAGAGGCGTCCGAGGTCCTGAACCCACTCGAAGTAGGACACGGTCACGCCGCCCGCGTTCGTGAGGATGTCCGGCAAGACGGGAATGCCACGCTCAAGGAAGATCGCGTCGGCCTCGATCGTCGTCGGGCCGTTCGCTCCCTCGGCGATCATCTTGGCGTCGATCCGGCCGGCGTTCTCCCCGGTGACCTGATCCTCGAGCGCGGCGAGGACGAGAATGTCGCAGGGAAGCTCGAGCACCTCGGCGTTCGAAACGTGCTCTGCCTCGGGATAGCCGTCGAGCGAGCCGTGCTTTTCTACCCACGACTCGAGCTCCGCGAGATCGAGGCCACCCTCCGAGAACACGCCCCCCGATATATCCGAGACGGCCATGACCGTCGCACCGTGGGCGACGAGCTCCTTCGCCGCGACCCCGCCGACGTTGCCGAAGCCCTGGACGACGCAGCGCTGCTCGGAGAGCTTCCACCCGAACCGGTCGCAGGCCCCTTCGATCACCATGACGACGCCCGCGCCGGTCGCCTCCTGGCGGAAGACCGAGCCGCCGATCGAGATCGGCTTTCCGGTGACGATCTCCGGAACGGCGTGCCCTTCCACCATCGAGTACGTGTCCATGATCCACGCCATCGTCTGAGCGTTCGTCGCCATGTCGGGAGCGGGGATGTCCTCCTCGGGCCCGATCACCGGTCTGAGCTCGATCGTGTAGCGGCGCGTCATCCGCTGCAGCTCGTCGAGGGACATCTCCCTCGGGTTGCAGCGGATGCCGCCCTTGGCCCCGCCGTAGGGGATCTTCAGGAGCGCGCACTTCCAGGTCATCCACATCGCGAGCGCCGCACACTCGCCGAGAGAGACGTGGGGGTCGTAGCGAAGCCCGCCCTTCGTCGGCCCGAGCACCGTCGAGTGCTGGACGCGGTACCCGGGTAGGACCCGCAGCGACCCGTCGTCGAGACGGACCGGCACCGACAGCATGACGGCGCGCTCGGGATACCTGAGGCGCTCGGCGACGAAGTCCTCGATGTCGGCATGGCCCAGGGCCTGCTCGAACTGCGCGAGCGCCATCTCGAAGAGTGGCGTGTCCCACTCGAGGGCTGCGTGCTCGAGGTCCAGAGCCACGGCAGGAGTCTAGTTTGGGGTCGCTTCGGCTCTGCTCACGAGCAGGACGAGATCCGGGCCCAGTCGTTCGACGACGATCTCTTCGCCGGCGTCGGCTCCCTCCTCGCACCGTGCGTTCCAGAGCTCGCCCTCGACGCGAACCTGGCCGACGGGCCGACAGGCCACGACGACGACGCCGCGAGATCCCGGCAGCGTCTCCGCACCGACTACGACCGCTCTCCGGCGGGAGAGCCAAACCCAGAATCCGACCTCCGCGACTTCCACCACCGTCGCAGCCGAGACGACTGCGATCCCCCAACCGGTCGGAAGCCAGAGGACGGCGGCGACGATGGCTGCGATCAGGAGCATGCGAGATGCCGGGGGCGGGACTCGAACCCGCACGCCCCGATTAGGGGACAGCTGATTTTAAGTCAGCCGCGTATAGCCAGTTTCGCCACCCCGGCGCGGCGAAGGATAGTCCCGCCTACTGGCCTCCCGTGACCAGGTCCTCGCGGCGGAAGCACCCCTGCTCGAGCTTGGTCTTGCACGACTCGGGCCCCTTGAAACCAAACTCCTCGATGAAGGTGTCGAAGACCTCCTCGTCGAACGTCTTCCCCTTTGCGAGATGCGTCCAGGCAGCCAGGGCGATCTGGTCTCCGAGTCGAGGATCCGGGGCGAAGATCAGCCCATTCGGATCCTCGGAGTAGTACTCCTGCATCTGCCCGACGACGGCGTCCGAGATCTCATCGCCGTAGAACATCCCGACGGCGCCGTGCTCGAGGTTATGGACGAGGTTGATCTCGGAGACCGGCTGGTCGTAGGCGCCGTAGATCACGGTCTGGTTTGAATGTTGGCCGCTCGTTCCGGGGACGGTGTTGTACTTGAACCCGGGCTGGAACTCGGGAACGTGGGTTCGGCCCAGATCCTTCGCCTTCTTGTACGTCCAGCCCTCGGCACGAAGCGTCGCGACAGCATCCTCGGCTTTCTTTCCTCCCCCGTCATCTCCGCCAGATAGGAGGAAGAACGCCAGGACAGCGCCCAGCAACAGCAGGCCCGACGCGGCGATCGCGTACAGGATCTTGCGGCTGCGCTGCTCGTCCCGCGGTGCAGAACGCACCTTGGGCGCCTGCACCGGCCGCTTCGGCGGGGCTGGTGTGCGCACTTTCTTCGCCACGGGTCGGCGATCCTACCTGCGGACGCCCGCTCGATCACCCATACTCGTGCTGACAGTTACACGCACAGGGAGGGACAGATGAGCTTTCTCGACCGGTTGATGGGACGTGGAAAGAAGGCAGCAGGCGACCTTGTGAACGATCCGGAGCTTCGCCGCGAGGGCTCCACTCAGGAGACCGCGGGAGCCGCGGAATCGCACGCCGACAAGGCCGAGGAGATGGCGAAAGAGGCCCGAACCGACGCGATCCGCGCAGAGCGCCACGATCAAGCGTAGTTCTCGGCTACCGGTCCGTCAGCGAAGGAGGAGACAATGAGCTTTCTCGACAAGTTGCTCGGTCGCGAGAAGCCCGCGGCGGGGGATGTTGCGGAGGACGCCGAGCTCGGCGGGGATGGCGACGAGGAGACTGCGAAGGCGGAGGATTCTCGCGCCGACCGCATCGAAGACGGTGCGCGCGACACTCGCACCGAAACGATCGAGCGCGGCGGCGACCCGCTGATCGGCTAGCGCCAAGAGCTAGCGCCGTCCGACCCGGTCTCTAACGTTCCTTAGTTCCATGGGAACCGCACTGCTAACCCTCGGCTTGGCGGCCGCTGTCGCGATCGCGGGCACCGTCCTCGTCCGCATGATCCGGGACCTGCTGGAGTCCCGGCTCGGAACCGTCGAAGAGGGTCTCAAGCGCCAGCTCATCGACGTTCACAACGGCTTCGACCGGCGACTCGCAGACCTCCATGAAGGGGTCGATCGCCGACTCGAGGGACTGGACGGCCGGCTGCTCTCCAATCAGCAGAACGCGGGACAGACGGCGACGCAGATCGTCGAGCGGCTCGTGAAGCTCGACGGAACCGCCGCGCAGATGCTCCAGAAGGCGGCCGACCTCGGACGCCTCGAGCAGGCGCTCCGACCGCCCAAGGCTCGCGGGGGGGTCGGCGAGATGCTGCTCGGCAACCTGCTGCGCGACATGCTGCCCGCCGACGCCTACAGGCTCCAGCACACCTTCCGCTCCGGAGAGCGGGTCGACGCCGTCATTCGCGTCGACAAGCTCGTCCCCGTCGACGCGAAATTCCCGCTCGACAACTTCGAGCGAGTCGCGAACGCGGAGGGAGACGCGGAGCGGGAGCTCCACGAGAAGGCCTTCGCCCGGGACGTGAAGGGCCACATCGACGCAATCGCAGGGAAATACATCCGGCCAGCCGAAGGCACCTTCGACTTCGCCTTCATGTACCTGCCGTCGGAGTCCGTCTACTACGAGCTCGTTTGCGGGAAGACCGGCAACCTCTCGACGTACGCCCACGACAAGCGCGTGATCCCCGTCTCGCCGAGCACGTTCCACGCCTACCTGCTGATGGTCACGCAGGGCCTTCGTGCCCTGCAGATCGAGCGGCACGCGCAGGAAGTCATGACGTTCTGCGCCCAGATGGGCAAAGACTTCGAGCGGTTCCGCGGCGACTTCGAGGTCGTCGGAAAGCACATCGCGAACGCCCAGTCGAAGTACGGCGAGGCCGACCGGCGACTCTCACGGCTCGGCGCGAGCCTCGAGCGGGCGACCGAGTGGGAGCCCGAGCAGCTCGGGGTCGAAACCGCGCAGCCGCCTGAGCTGCCGCGCGCCCTAGACGCCGCTTAGCGACAACTAAGATCGTCCTCGATGGCCGGGGACGCTTTCGGATCTCGTTCGACGCTCGACGTCGGAGGCGAGAGCTACGAGATCTTCCGCCTCGAGTCGCTCCAGGAGCGTTTCGACGTCGAGCGGCTCCCGTACACGCTGAAGATCCTGCTCGAGAACGTCCTGCGGACGTCCACGGAGGAGCATGTCGAGGCCGTCGCCCAGTGGGTGGCCAAGGACGAGCCTTCGCGCGAGATCTCGTTCACGCCGGCCCGCGTCATTCACCAGGACTTCACGGGCGTCCCCGCGATCGTCGACCTGGCGGCGATGCGCCATGCGATTCACGACCTCGGGGGAGATGCCTCGAAGACGAACCCGCAGCTCCCGGCCGAACTGGTGATCGATCACTCGGTGCAGGTCGACGACTTCGCCAACCGCCTCGCCATCCGGCACAACACCGACCGCGAATACGAGCGCAACGGCGAACGCTACGCCTTTCTGCGCTGGGGCCAGCAGGCGTTCGACGACCTGAAGGTCGTTCCGCCTGAGACCGGCATCGTCCACCAGGTCAACCTCGAGTACCTCGCTCGGGTGGTCGAGGCCCGAGAAGGCAGAGCCTTTCCGGACACGCTGCTCGGAACCGACTCGCACACCACCATGATCAACGGGCTCGGCGTCCTCGGATGGGGTGTCGGAGGCATCGAAGCGGAAGCTGCGATGCTCGGCGAGTCGGTCTCGATGCTCGTTCCGCAAGTCGTCGGCTTTCGGTTGACGGGCGCGCTGCGGGAAGGGGCGACGGCGACCGACCTCGTCCTCACCGTCACGCAGATGCTGCGCCAGACCGGCGTGGTCGGAAAGTTCGTCGAGTACTTCGGAGCCGGCGTCTCGAACCTGCCGCTGGCCGACCGGGCGACGATCGGGAACATGTCGCCGGAGTACGGCGCAACCTGCGGGTTCTTCCCCGTAGACGACATCACGCTCGAGTACCTGCGACTGACCGGAAGAGACGCGCAGCGCGTCGCCCTCGTCGAGGCCTACTGCAAGGAGAACCTCCTCTGGCACGAGCCGGAGCACCAGCCGACCTACAGCGAGATCGTCGAGCTCGACCTCGGACAGGTCGAGCCGAGCCTCGCCGGACCGCGGCGCCCGCAGGATCGCGTTCCGCTCACGGACGCGAAAAATTCCTTTCTCGCAGCCCTCGAGAGCTTCGGGATCGACTACGGGGACGCCGTCGACGAACAGGTCGCGGAGACCTTCCCCGCCAGCGACCCGACGGTCGAGCAGCATCCGCTCACCGACGGCTTCTCGGAGCCCGAAGCGCCGGTGGAGGTTCCCTCGACCGTCGTTGCCGAGCGCGCCGAGCCCGTCCAGGTCCAAATGGGCGGCGCTCGGTTCCAGCTCGAGCACGGCGCCGTCGTGATCGCGGCGATCACGAGCTGCACGAACACCTCGAACCCGAGCGTGATGATCGCCGCCGGACTGGTCGCCAAGAAGGCGGTCGAGCTCGGCCTCCGCCGTCAGCCATGGGTCAAGTCCAGCTTGGCTCCCGGCTCGAAGGTGGTGACGGAGTACTTCGAACGCGCCGGCCTCACTCCCTATCTCGAGGAGCTCGGCTTCCACACGGTCGGCTACGGGTGTACGACGTGCATTGGGAACTCCGGCCCGCTTCCGGAGGAGATCTCGAGGGCCGTACTGGACGGCGAGCTGGTGGTCTGCTCGGTGCTCTCGGGGAACCGCAACTTCGAGGCGAGGATCCATCCCGAGGTCAAGGCCAACTATCTCGCCTCTCCCCCGCTCGTCGTCGCCTACTCCCTGGCAGGTCGAATGGACCTCGACCTCACGACGGAACCGCTCGGCCAGGGAAGCGACGGCGAGGACGTCTTCCTCAGCGACGTCTGGCCGAGCACCGAGGAGATCAGGGACACGGTGCAGTCGGCCGTGCAGGGCGACATGTTCACGCGGACCTACGCCGATGTCTTCACCGGCGACGAGCGCTGGAGCTCCCTCGAGATCCCCGCCGGCAACCTCTACGACTGGCGCGAGGAGTCCACCTACGTGCGGCGACCGCCGTACTTCGAGGGCATGTCACCCGAGGCGGGGACGGTCGACGACATCCACGGCGCCCGCTGCCTGGTTCAGGTCGGCGATTCGGTCACCACTGACCACATCTCGCCTGCCGGCGCCATCAAGCTCGAAAGCCCCGCGGGCAAGTACCTCGTCGAGCACGGGGTCGAGCGCAAGGAGTTCAACTCGTACGGCTCACGCCGCGGGAACCACGAGGTGATGGTGCGGGGCACCTTCGCGAACGTCCGCCTCCGCAACTTGCTGGTGCCGGGCAGCGAGGGAACGTGGACCGTTCACGTCCCGAGCGGCGAGGAGATGACGATCTTCGAGGCATCGTGCCGTTATCTCGACGAGAGCACGCCGCTGATCGTGATCGCCGGGAAGGAGTACGGATCCGGCTCATCGCGAGACTGGGCCGCCAAGGGCCCGAAGCTCCTGGGCGTCCAGGCCGTGATCGCCGAGAGCTACGAGCGCATCCACCGCTCGAACCTCCTGATGATGGGCATCCTCCCGCTCGAGTTCCTTGACGGCGACACCCCGGGGACACTGGGCCTGACAGGGCGCGAGGCCTTCTCGATCGAGGGGATCCTGAACGGGGACTCGCGGGAGGTCACGGTACGGGCGGACGGCAGAGGCTTCTCCGCCCGGGTGCGGCTCGACACTCCGCGCGAGCGGGAGTACCTCCGGCACGGAGGCATCCTCCCGTACGTGCTGCGCAAGCTCCTCCGCTAGAGGCCCTAGTACCGGAGGATGGCGCCGATACCGCCGACGGGCTCGAGGTCCGGCCGGTGGCGAAACGCCAGGGGCTGCCCGCCGTGCGAGAGCACCTGGTGGACTGCCAGGTCGAGGCCCTCCTCACGCTCCTCCATCTCGGTGCCGTCGAGCGGACACTGCCCGCCCCGAAGGCTCACGCGGCCGCAGGCCGGGCACTGGCACGCTGAGTGCTCTACGCCCTCCTGGAAGAGCAGGCACTCGATTCGCCCGTCCGATGCGGCCTCGAGGGTCTCTTCCCAGCCAGACGCTGCGCGGCCGTTGCGGCCGGCCTCCTCGCGCCAGCGCTCGATGACGTCCGACTCATGGTTCTGCCGCCGCTCCTCGAGCACGGGCAGAGCGAGCTCGAGCAGGTCCGCCGGTGAGGCGTGCGCCTCCGCAGTCGTCCATCCCGCGACCGCGCTTCGGGCGTCGGCTGCGAGCTGCTCTCCGAATTCGGTTCGCATCTCCTCCGCGCAGACGACGACGACCGGAGGAAAGCGCAAGCGGCGGAGCTGTTGCTCGAGCTCGTCCGCGACGCTCTTCAGGTGATCCTTCGCAAGCTCGTCGACCCGGCGCTGAAAGCGCGCCTGCGACCGGCCGCCCTGGTCGTGCCGCCGCGGCTGTTCCTCGAACAGGTCGGCGACCTCTTCGAGCCTTCCGCCCTGCAGGCGATAGAAACGGCCCTGCTCGCGGCTGACGACGGCGACGAGCGCTCCGTCGCCACGTCCGACGAGCGGAACGAGCGGCGCGAGATAGAGCTCACTCCCGACCTTGATTCCGTCGGGCACCGACTCCCCGAGCGGTAGCACCTCCCAGACGTTGTCGAGGCCGGCACAGAAAAGCGCAAAGCCGTGCGCCCCGTCCCGGTCGAAGTCCTCCGAGAAGAAGTGCCTGATGCGCTCGAAGTCCTCCCTCAGGCCTTGCCGCTGGTCGTGTGTCTGGTCTCCCCGATTCGCTCCGGTGCTCTTGGCGCCCTCATCGACCAGCGAGTTGACGCGGGTAGCGGCGTCGCCCGCAGTCGGAGAGACGCTCGGATCCAGATTGAGGTAAAGGCTGATTGCGCAACCTTTTGTCGCCCTGAAGCCGGCGAGTTGACGCACGTTCTCCCAGGTAACTGAGCCGGCCACGGGGCGGGATTCTACGCCCGGTCAGCCTGAGAGCCGGGTGAACCTGAGTGTCCAGCGAACGCGCTCGGTTACCCGTCCCTCCACGCTGCCCTCGATGGTCGTCACCTGCTCGGTGTCTCCTCGAATGAAGAAGCCGGGGACAGCACGGCCGAAGACGTCCGCCGTGGAGATCGGTGCGCCCGCCAGGTTGAGATCAGGGCGGATGGATCTGACTTCCGACGGTTCCGAGCAGCCGCTGAACGTCCGCGCACTGGACGCCCCAGAGAGTCGCCCCAGTCCGGCCCGCCCGCCCGCCGTGCTCGAGAGTCGCGCACGGGCTCCGCTGATGGAACGCCGTTGCCGCCCGCAGTCGCGCCGCTGCACGGAGCGGACGCAGCGCGGGCCGCGAATCTCGGTCGTGGCGGCGGCCGTCTGCGCTGCCTCTCCGGCAATCGATTGGATGACTGCCGGTGAGAAACGGATGCTCCTGGCGGATCCCGTCGGCGCGATCGCGACGAGCCGGTTCGGGCGACTGGTCGCCAGCGAGAGCTGCCAGCGTCCCGATGAGGTCGTCACCTGGTCACAGTAACCCTCGACCGTCTCCGTGGCAGTCCAGGTCTTCGTCAGAGTGGCCGTCAGCTTGACGCCGAACACGGCGCGCTTCGTCGTCGATGCGCCGGCCGAGCCGATTGCGAGACACGCCAGGCATGCCAATACCATCGAGACCGCAGGCCGCCGCATCACGCGCTACTCAAGCAGATGGCGCGGGCGCCCGCGGGGGAAGTTTCAGGGCATCCGCTGCGTTGAATACTGTTGACGGGCCCCGAGAGGGCTCGGCGTTTTTTCCTGGAGGAAGCATGAGTGAGAGCGGGGTCCGCGAGGTCATCGTCATCGGTGGAGGGCCGGCCGGGTACACGGCCGCGCTCTACGCTGCGCGCGCGAACTTGGAGCCCCTGGTGATCGAAGGCTTCCAGTGGGGCGGTCAGCTGATGATCACGAGCGATGTCGAGAACTATCCGGGCTACGCCGACGGCGTCCTCGGCCCGGAGATGATGAAGGACTTCCGACGTCAGGCCGAGCGCTTCGGCGGCGAGTTCATCAGCGACGACGTGACGCGCGTCGACTTCTCCGCCTTGCCGCTGCGCGTCTACGTCGGAGACGACGAGTACCGAGCGGAGTCCGTCATCGTCGCCACTGGCGCGAACGCGAGGCAGCTGGGCCTCGAGTCCGAGCGGACCTTCCAAGGTCGTGGCGTCTCGTATTGCGCCGTCTGCGATGCGGCGTTCTTCCGTGAGAAGCGGGTGGTGGTCGTCGGCGGAGGCGATTCCGCCATGGAGGAGGCGAACTTCCTGACGAAGTTCGCCTCGAAGGTCACCCTAGTGCACCGTCGGGACGATTTCCGCGCCTCGCAGATCATGATCGACCGGGCGCGCGCCAACGACAAGGTGGAGTGGATCACGAATGCGGTCGTCGACGAGGTGCTCGGCGAAACGGTCGTGACCTCCGTGCGGATCCGGGATGTCAACACCGACGAGGTCACCGAGCTCCCGGCCGACGGCCTGTTCGTCGCGATCGGTCACGACCCGAGCTCGAAGCTGTTCGTCGACTGGCTCGAGCTGGACGAGAACGGCTACGTGCTCACGAGGCCCGGCTCGACCGCGACAAACGTGGACGGCGTCTTCGCGGTGGGAGACGTCGTCGACCACGTGTACCGCCAGGCGGTCACAGCGGCCGGCATGGGCTGCATGGGCGCACTCGACGCCGAGCGCTGGCTCGCGGCCCGCGAAGGCCATCTCGAGACGGCCCTGACGGCGCCGCGCGAGTAATCGAAGCGTCGCGGGACGGGCTCTGCCCGTCCCGCTCGATGACTAGCCGGGTGGTGGAGCCGTCAGCCCCGGCCTCCGCGCCGCGCGCTGCGAAGC
>JACDAN010000026.1 GCA_013695385.1 Actinomycetota bacterium
CAACACCGTCCTGGCGGCTCCCGCGATTGAAGGCTGAAGGCGTCCGCACCCACTCAGCACGCTTGGTCCAGCAGCGCGAGCGCCTCGTCGAGCCCGTCGGCGATGTGGTCGGGCGTGAGGTCCGAGCGCGCCCATGTCCGGCCGCGGCGCAGCCAGACGCTGCGGACGCCGACTCGATGTGCGCCGACGATGTCTACCTCCCCGTCGCCGACCATCCACGCGTCTGCCAGCGACTCGCCGCATCGCGCTGCGGCGATCTCGAAGATCCTCGGGTCGGGCTTGCGGATGCCGAGCTCGCCCGAGATGCAGCAGGCATCCAGCAGCGGCAGGACAGCGAGGCGGTCGATCTTCTGCGCCTGCACGTCTGCCGCGCCGTTGGTGACCACGGCGACCTTCCAGTCGGAAGCGCGCAGGGCACGCAGCCGCTCGGCGATCTTCTCGGGCACTGGCGGCAGCGCGTCGCACAGCTCTCGTCGGTAGCCGGCGATCAGCGCGTCGACCGGGTGTTGCAGGCCAAAGCGCCCGCAAACATCTGAGAAGAACTCGCACCGTGGGCGATTTCCGTCGTCGTCCTGCTCGATCAGGTAGGCGACCGCACCGGGGTCGTTCGGTGCCCACTCATCGACCTTGATCTGCGCCCACGCCAGGAACGCTCCCTCCCGGTCAGCGAGCGTGTTGTCGAGATCGAGCAGCAGCAGGCCTGCCATCAGCTCCGTCGGTCAGCAGCATCGCCGAGCTGCTTCTCGTACGTCACCCAGCCGAGCGCGGGCATCATCCCGGCGCGCTCGTAGAGGCGAAATGCGCCGGTCTCGCTCGCCGCGTCGACGCCGAGCCCGACGCTGTGCTCGCCGCGCTTCCAGAAGCGCCCGAAGGCGTCGCCGAGGAGCGCCGCGCCGACGCCCCGCCTGCGCCACGGGCTACGCGTGAAGAGCGCTTGGACCCAGCCGCCGCCGTAGGTGTCGCCCATGCAGATCGTCCCGGCGGCGATCTCGTCGCCGGCGCGGACGACGCACCACAGCGCGGGGTCGAAGCGCTCGCTCCCGAGGTGGACCTTCGACCATGACTCGAAGTCGCGCGGCGAGTGCTCCCAGTGATCGGCGAACGCCTCCTGATGCGCGGCGTGGAACTCGAGCGCGTCACGCTCCGCGTCGAACGGGACGGCGAGCAGCCCGTCCGGCCACTCGGGTGCGGGCGGCGGCGCCTCGAGCTCGATGCGCATCTCGCGAAACACGCGCACGGCGCCGTAGCCGAGCGACTCGAGCAGCCGGTGGGCGGCGGAGTCAACCTCGAAGACGCTGTTTTGGATCCTCCGTACACCACGGCGGACCGCCTCCCGCTCGAGGCTGGTCGCGATCAGCTTCCCGATCCCGCGCCCGAGCGCGTCGGGGTGGACATGCCCTTCGGCGCGCCAGCGCTCGCCTCGCTCGCGCACCACGGCGTAGCCGACGATGCGGTCGCCCTCGCGAACGACGAGCGCGTCCTGCTCGAGGTCGAGGTCCGACCACTCCTCCTCCAGATCGGCCTGCGAGAACGCGGTCTGGCCGTACAGCGACGACTCGAGCGCTGCGACGACCTCGGTCACCGCCGCCGCGTCGGCGGCCACGGCAGGATCAAGCCTCAACGGGCTCGCCGAGGCTGCGTCATGCCGGGCTACGGCTTCTGCTCGCGCATGCCCTTGACCGCCGCGGAGATCTCCTCGGCTTCGAGCACGTCGGCCATGACCCCGATCTGGTCTTCCCAGACGTCGTCGTCGACCAGGCTGCGGAACTCCTCTTCGAGTGCGTGATACACGGAGAGACCCAACTGGGCCTCGGCCAGGGCGCCTGCATAGGTCGGATCGCCGAGCACAACCGTCTCGGCGGCGATCTCCGCGCTCTCCGCGTCCGGAGCTCCGAGGATGACGACCAACTGGTCGGTCCCGTGCTCGTCGGCGAGGCGCTTGATCGTTTCCTGGCTATTCAGGTCCATGGCCCCCGAGGCAGTTCAGACGAAGCACTCCGTCGACGCGAAGACGACGTTTCCGCCCGCGCTTTTGACGCATGCGGCGATCGCGGGACCCGCGATCCCGTCGCGCTCGCCGAGCACGATGACCTGCTTGCTCTCGAACATAGGGTGCTAGCTCACCTCCTCTCTCATCTCGTCGAGGCTCTTGTCGAGCCAGGTCTTGAGCTCCGCCGGGGTGATCGTCGACGCGGACAACCGCGAGACCTCTTCGCCGTCGCTCAACAGCAGGAAGGTCGGCAGCCCGTGGACCTTGAGGCGGATGCAGACCCGGCGGGCCTTTGGCGCCTCGAGCATGACGACCGAGATGTCGTCCCGGGCCTCGGCCAGCTTCTCGACGTGGGGCTTCAGCGCCAGGCACGGACGGCAGTCCGGTCCCCAGACGTCGACGAGCGTGGTGCCGCTCGCGACAAGCTCGTCGAAGTTCTCGCGCGTCGCCTCGCTTACCGCTCCCATCCGCTCATCCTCCCGCTTCGTTGGACTCGAGCAACACGCTCATGCCGTCGGACTGCTCGGACATCCGCCCCAGGAAGAGGCTGCCCTTGGCGATCAGCTGTACCCGCCGAGCGCCCCCATCCATCAACCGGGCGCGGGCGTGCGGAACGTAGCACAGGGCTGACGCGATATGGCCCTGTGTCGGAGCGAAGCCGGGCATCCCCCGCTGCTCGACGAAATCGCCCATGTCCGCCCGTTCCAGGTCGCCCCTGCGCACGGCCA
>JACDAN010000240.1 GCA_013695385.1 Actinomycetota bacterium
CCGGACGCGAGCCCGAGCACGTTTCCATGGCCTGAGTAGCCGGCGGCGACCCAGACGCGCTCCCGGCCGGGCACGGGGCCGACGAGCGGCAGGTGGTCTGGGCTCATCCCGAAGATCCCGGACCAGCGGTGGGTGATCGCGGGCAGCCGCCCGACGAGCTCGCGCACGAGTGACTCGATCGCGCTCTGCACGGCCGGCGTCGTCGCTTCCTCGGCAGTGAGTTCCGACTCGAGCGCGACGTCCCGTCTTCCCCCGGCGACGAGCCGGCCGTCCGGCAACTGCTGCCAGTAATCGAACCCTCCTCGCGCATAGTGGGGCCGCTCATACAGGAGCTCGGGCAGCGGTTCCGTCGTGACCACCTGACCACGCGTCGGCCGGATGACACGGTCGAGCTCGGGCACGAGCCCGCTCGGGTAGCCGTCCGAGGCGATGAGCACGTGCTGTGCGTCCAGGTCGTCGAGCGAGGCCACGCGTGAGTGCTCGCGGATCTCCGCCCCTGCTTCCGCCGCCAGCCCCGCGAGGCGCCTGACCCACCGCCCGGGTTGGAGTGCGCCGTCGCCGGGATGCTCGATCGCACCGTGGTAGGCGGAGAGCCGCTCGGGCAGCTCCGCAACCCACCTGACGGCGAGTCCGTCGACAAGCAGCGCGTCGTACTCGGCCCGCAGCTCGCCTCTCTCGTTTTCGTCTGCGGCAAGGCGGAGGCTGCCGACTCGCCTGAACGCGTCGCCCGCGAGCTCCTCCATCCGGTCGAGAGCGCGCTCGGTCAGCACCCAGAGCGCGCGTGCACGCTCCGGACCGAGAGTCTCTCTCGCCCGGTCATAGGGCATCGCGCCGCCCCGAAGGGCGAAGCCGCCGTTTCGCCCGCTTGCACCGGAGGCGATCGTGCGCGTCTCGTAGAGCCGAACTCGGGCTCCGCCTCCGGCCAGCGCGAGTGCGCAGGCGCACCCGGTGACTCCCCCACCGACCACTGCGACGTCGATCGCGCCCTCCAGCCGGCGATCCGCAAAGCCTTCGGCCGGCTCGTCCAGCCAGTACGACGGGGCCACGCTGCGATCGTAGTCCCGTTCACCGCGCGGGCCTGTAGACGCCCTCCGAGGAAACGACCAGCCCCGCAAGCTCGAGCTCGGTCAGGGCGACGCTGACAGCTCCCGCATCCAGGGAGGCGCGCGCGGTCAATTCGTCGGGGCCTGCTGGCTCGTCCCGCACGGCGGCGAGGACGCGTACCGCGCTCTCCGAGACATCCGGCTCGCCCGAAATCGGGCTGCGCTCGATTCCCAGAGCGTCGAGCACGTCGTCGGTGGACGTCAGAGGCGTCGCGCCGAGCTTGAGCAGGGCATTGGTTCCCGCCGAGAGCGCAGCCGTGATCTCCCCCGGCACGGCGAACACTTCTCTGCCCTCTTCGAGTGCGAAATCGGCGGTGATCAACGCGCCGCTTCGCTCCCGCGCCTCTACGACAACGACCGCCTCGACGAGGCCCGCGATGATCCGGTTGCGCGCAGGAAATCTCCACGGCGCGGGCTCGACTCCGGGGCCGTACTCGGAGACGACGAGACCCTGCTCCTCCATCCGGCGCGAGAGAGTCGCATTGACCGCCGGATAGTCACGGTCGATCCCGCAGCCAAGGACACCGACCGTGACACCACCTGCCTCGAGGGCTCCGCGGTGAGCCTCTCCGTCGACGCCGCGGGCCAGTCCGCTGACGACAACGAGGCCGGCTGTGGCCAGCTCTCGTCCGAGCATGCGCGCGACCTGGCTGCCGTACGTTGAGCATGATCGCGCGCCCACGATGGCGACACTGCGCCTCCCGAGCAGCTCAGGCTCCGCGGCGCCTCGGAGAAAGAGCTCGGGCGGCGGGTCGAAGATCGCCCGAAGCCGCTCTGGAAACCGTTGATTCGAGCGCAGCATCTTCACACGGCGAGCTCCTTCGGCGACCGGTAGGCGAGCGCCTCCGCAAGATGCTCCTCGTCCACTACCGTCGAGCCTGCGAGCGCCGCAATGGTCCTGGCGACTCGTGCGACCCGCGCGCGGCCTCGCCCGGACAGCGGAAGCCGCTCGACGGCCCGGTCGAGCAGCGCCCCCGCCCCTGGAGATCGGTCGATCTGTGTCCCGGTGAGACGACTCCGTGCCTCGATCACGCGTTCTCGCACGGCAACAGACGGCTCGCCGCCGCCGCCGGAGAGCTCGGCCGCTCGCGGTCTCGGGACGGCGACGACAAGATCGAAGCGGTCGAGGAGAGCGCGCGACAGCTTCTCTGCGAAGGCCGCTAGACGCTGTTGAGAGCACCGGCAATCGGCTCCTGCGTCACCCCGGCCGCCGCACGGACACATGTTCATGCTCGCGACGAGCTGGAAGCGTGACGGGAACACCGCACGCCCCTCGGCTCGAGCAACGGTGATGAACCCGTCTTCGAGCGGCTGCCGCAGCGATTCGAGCACCGGACGATGGAACTCCGGAAGCTCGTCCAAGAAGAGGACGCCACGGTGTGCGAGCGTCGCCTCTCCGGGCCTAGGGCCGGAGCCACCCCCGACGATCGCCGCCACGGACGCGCTGTGGTGCGGAGCTCGAAACGGCCGGATCTCGATCAGGGGTCGCTCACGCGAGAGGAGTCCCGCCACCGAGTGGATCCTCGTCACCTCGAGCGCCTCATCCCGATCCAGCGGCGGGAGGATTCCGGGCAGGCGACGGGCGAGCATCGACTTGCCGATTCCCGGTGGGCCGGCAAGGAGAAGGTTGTGACCGCCGGCGGCGGCAAGCTCGAGCGCCCGCCGGGCTCGCTCCTGGCCCCGGACGTCCTTCAGGTCAAGCTGGGTCTCCGGTGGCACGGCGCCGTTCGTTGCCGGTTCGACCGCAGGCGGGTCGTACTCGCCTCGCAGATACCCCACGACCTCGGCCAGATGGCGGGCCGGAATCGGCTCGACGCCGGCGAGGGCTGCTTCTGCAGCCGACTCGGCGGCGCAGACGAGTCGCGAGATGCCTGCGCGTCGCGCGCCCTCCGCCGCTGCCAGGACACCGGCGACGGGGCGCACCCGGCCGTCGAGCGCGAGCTCGCCGATAGCCGCGTGGCTTGCCAGGCGGTCGACGGGGAATTGCCGCGAAGCGGCGAGGATGGCGAGAGCGATCGGCAGATCGAAACCCGACCCCTCCTTCCGGAGACCCGCCGGCGCGAGATTCACCGTGATGCGGCGCTGAGGCCACTCGAGCTCCGCCGAAGCAATGCTGCTCCGCACGCGGTGCTTCGCCTCCTGGCACGCCCGATCGGCGAGGCCGACGATCGCGAGGCCCGGCACGCCGTTCTGCAGGTGCGCTTCGACCTCTACACGGCGCGCCTCGAGACCGACGAGAGCATGGGTGACGGTGCGTGCAAGCACATCGCCCCGACGCTACGGCCAAAAAACGCGCGTGTCTGTGTCGACCCCGAACCGAAAGAGCGACTAGCGCGCCACGAGGATGTCCTCGAAGTACTCGCCGGCCCGCCGGCCCGTGCGGCGATTCACGTGGCGCCGTAACCGGTCCTCGAGCCGGAGCCCCGCCCGTTCGAGGATCTGCGGGTAGAGGTTGCGGCGGTCGTTCACGACGATCACGATCGGCGCGCGCGCTCGGAGCGCGCCCCGTGCGCGCCCCAACACCGCTGCGACCCCCTCGATGTACGCGGAGAGCGCGCCGACGCTCGTTCCGCCTGCGGCAGCACCCAGCTCCTCGTCCCGCCGGTCGTCGAGGCCGAGCAGCTCGTAGGCGTACCGGTGCTGCTCGTGATAGTCGATGAGGCCAGGATAGGGCGGAGAGGTCACCACCCCGTCGAAGCGGCCGCGGTACCCGATCTCCTCTGCATTGGCGTGAAAGACATCGGCACCTTTCCCTCGAGCGCGAACCCTCGCGAAGGTTTTGATCCGGGCAAGTGTGTCGAGCGAATAGCGGCGCAGGAAATGCTCTGCGCGATCGATCGGCCGACAGATTCGCTTGTGCTTGTGACACCAGTACGGCTCGATCTGCGGGGCCCTGGGGAAGTCGAGGTCGAAATGCGGCGTCCGCCGCGCCGACCGAGCGGCTCGGGCCAGGACGATGCGCAGGAGATCCGCATGCTCGTACCCGTCGATCAGCCCGCGGAACGCGAAGAGCTCCGACGCCGCCTGCGGCGCGTACCACTCCGCCGCGTAGCCGGTGGCTCGCGGTTCAGCGAGCCCACGCTCCACCCGCCGGACGACATCGCGGATCTCGGTCTCGAGCCTGAAGAGGTCGTACTCGGCCGTCTTCACCCGCATCAGCAGGCAATTGAAAGCGGCGATGTCCACGCCGACCGCGTCCCTTCCCCCCTCGAGCGACTGGACGAGCGTCGTTCCCGAGCCCGCGAAGGGGTCGAGCACGCGGCCTCCGGCCGGCACGTATCGCGCCAGGAGCGCCTCCACGAGCTGAGGGATGAACTTGCCGAGGTACGGATGAATCCGGTGGACGTGCCGTGTCCGCTCCCGCTCCGGTAGCTCCCGTTCCGACCACGACAGGTCGAGATCGATCTCGGCATACAGCGCGTCCTGCGTCGGTGCCATGACCTGACCCCTTCGCCGAGAGTCCGAGGAGTCCTAGAAGGCGTTCGCCATCCGCTCCACCCGGCGCTGCGTCACGCACACGACGTCGAAGCGAACCTCCCACTCCGCCGCCTCTGGATGCGAGGCCAACCATGCCTCCGCGGCGCGGCGCAGGCGGCGCTGCTTCTCCTCACCCACCATCTCCGCCGGTGAGCCGAACCGGTCGCCCAGCTTTGCCTTCACCTCGCAGAAGACGACCGTGCGGCCCCGCCGGAGCACGAGATCGACCTCCACCCTCCCGGGTCGCGAGTTCGCCTCGAGCAATCGATAGCCGCGGAGCAGGTAATGCAGGCACGCCCGCCGCTCGGCCCACGCGCCGGTCCGGTTCATTCGCCCGCGGCTCTTGCCAGTTCCACCTCAGCCAATTCCTCGGGCGAGAGGTAGCAGAGCGCCTGAAAGGAGCGACGGTGGATCTCGGACGGGCCTCGTTCTCGCACGACGGCCGAGTGCCGGGGCGTGATGTAGCCGACGTGCGAGGAGAATCCGTACTGCGGAAAGAGGGCGTCCATCCGTCGCATCGCCCGGTCGCGCACGACCTTCGCCACCACCGACGCAGCCGCGATTGCGGCGCTCCGCGCATCGCCGTCCACGACCGCGGTGTGCGGCGGCGCGGACGGACCGAGCCGGAACCCGTCCACAAGGCAGGCTTCCGCCGGAGGCGCCAGTACGCGAAGGCACGAGCGCATCCCCTCGAGGTTCGAGCGGTGCAGGCCCGACCGGTCGATCTCGGACGAGGAGATCGCGCGCACCGTGATCGCCTTCGCGCAGGAGACCACGGCCCGGAAGAGCTCGGCCCGCTCCTCCACGGTCAGCTGCTTCGAGTCGTTCAGCCCGGCCAGCGGCCGGACGCGGTGATCACGAAGGCAGTCGTAGTCGAACAGGACGCCGGCCACGACCAGGGGCCCGGCCAGAGACCCACGACCCGCCTCGTCCACACCGGCGACGAACCGCCGGCCGAAGCGGCGGTCGAATTCGAGAAGACGCCTACCGTGCTTCCGGGTCTTCGACGGGCTCGAGCTGCTCTTCGACCACTTCGACCTGCTGCTGCTCGGAATCCTGAGCGGCAGGCTGGTCGGTAGCGGCGGCACCGGCCGAGGATAGCCTCTGCCCCTCCCGGCGCTCGCGAACGCGCGCCTTCTTTCCCACTTTCGCGCGCAAGTAGTAGAGCTTCGCGCGGTTGACGTCTCCGATCGAGACGACCTCGATCTTCTCGATCTTCGGGGAGTGGAGCGGGAACGTCCGCTCGACACCGACGCCGAACGACTGCTTTCGAACGGTGAACGTCTCTCGAACGCCGGAGCCCTGACGCTTGAGGACGATCCCCTCGAAGACCTGAACGCGCCGCCGCTGGCCCTCGATCACCTGAAAGTGGACGCGCACCGAATCTCCGGCTTTGAAGGCGGGAATATCCGCGCGCAGCTGTTTGCGCTCGAGTGTCTCGATGACGTTCGCCATGGCAGAGAATCGGCCCGAGGGCCGACCGCAGGATGCTAGCGCAAGCCGATCCGGCGAGGTGGGAAATAGACCGAGAAGACCTTCCCGATCAGGTTCGCCCGCGGCAAGGGCCCCCACCGCCGTGAATCGCAGGACTGGTTGCGGTTGTCGCCCATCACGAAGTACGAGCTCTTGGGAATCCTTTTCGGGGGAAGCGTGTCGACGTCCCGTCGGCCTGGCTTCACGTACGACTCCTCCAGGCGGCTGCCGTTGATGAAGACGAAGCCGTCTCGCAGTTCCCAGACGTCTCGGGGCAGGCCGACGATGCGCTTGACGAACGTCCCGCCCGCGCCGCAGTCCCTCCGGGCCCGAAGGGGCGTCTGGAAGACGACGATGTCGCCGCGCTCGGGGTCCTTGAAGTGGTAGATGAAGCGATTCGCGAGCACACGGTCGGAGAAGCGCGCCGTGCAGCCCAGGCCGGCGCCTGCGCAGTGCAGCGTGGGCTCCATCGAGGACGACGGGATCCGGTAGGGATTCACAACCCACTCCTTGACGGCGAGGACGATCGCGACGGCGCCGACGATCGTCACGACCCAGTCGATCGCCACCCGCCAGGGCCTGGGAAGCCTCCCTGTCATCCTGTCCACCGGGTTCCTCAAGCGCTAGCGCAAGGCGATCCGGCGAGGCGGGAAGTAGATCGAGAAGACCTTCCCGATCAGGTTCGCCCGCGGCAACGAGCCCCAGACCCGGGAATCGCACGACTGGGCGCGGTTGTCGCCCATCACGAAGTACGAGCTCTTCGGAATCTTCGTCGGTGGCCTCGTGTCCACGTCCCGCCGGTCGGCCTTCACATACGACTCCCGGAGGCGCTTGCCGTCGATGAAGACGAAGCCGTTCCGCATCTCCCAGGTCTCACCGGGAAGGCCGATGATCCGCTTGACGAACGTTCCCCCCGCACCGCAGTCGTTTCGCGCCCGCAAGGGCGTCTCGAAGACGACGATGTCGCCGCGCTCGGGGTCTCGGAAGTGGTAGATGAAGCGGTTCGCGAGCACACGGTCGGAGAAGCGCGCCGTGCAGCCCAGGCCGGCGCCCGCGCAGTGAAGCGTGGGCTCCATCGAGGACGACGGGATCCGGTAGGGATTCACGACCCACTCCTTGACGGCGAGGACGATCGCGACGGCGCCGACGATCGTCACGACCCAGTCGATCGCCACGCGCCAGGGCCTGGGGAGCCTCCCTGTCATTCTGTCCACCGGGTTCCTCATGCGCCGTCCGCCGTCCGGAGACGGCTCTGTTCGCGGCGCCACCCGGCGATCCGGCCGTGGTCGCCCGAGAGCAGCACGTCCGGCACGCCCCAGCCCCGGAAGTCCGCGGGCCTCGTGTACTG
>JACDAN010000002.1 GCA_013695385.1 Actinomycetota bacterium
TTCTCGTTCTCCTACCGCGACAACCAGGGTCCGGACCCGGCGTCCCGCCGTCGTCGGCGACGCCTTTAGGGATACCCGAGGTTGGCGAGATACGCGATGCGCGCTTGTATCGCAGCGGAGAAGTGACGCCAATCCAGGCGCTTCGACGGCTCGATTGGCGCCGGGGTCTGAGGTGACGAGACGACATAGCAGAGTGCGTCGTACGTCCCCTCGTCGATCAGGCGCTCCCCCGTCAGCACGAAGCGCTCCTGGTAGGAGCGACCAGACCACTCCCTCCCCGAAACGAACGGGTCTCCCCGTGGCCTGCCACCCGGCGCTCGTGACTTGGGGTGGTCTTCCATTACAAAGAAGTAGCCGAGCCACGGCCGCTCCGGCCCAACGAGCGCTTGCAGGTTCGCTCGGGACAGGTCAACAGCGTTACCCAGGGCTTCCTCAATCCTGTTGTTGTAGTTGTTCCCAAACGACGGACCCCCGAGGGCTTTGAGCTCAATCGCTGCCACGAGCACGCCTCGGTGACTCACCACTAGATCCCAATCCTTCGTCGGGCGAAAGTACCCAGGAAGTGTCGTGCGGGCGTCACGCTGCCCAGTCGCGATCGACGAAACTGGATAGCCGGCCTCTGTGAAGAAGCGCGCGATGAGAGCTGCAATCGGGGCGAAGTGTCCGCCGCCGCGCACGGCCTTCGACGTACCCTCGGCCGACGAACCAGCCGCCTCAGCAAGCGCTAACTGGCCGGCCTTGAGCTTCCAGTAGGCGGCTACGGCCGCTCTTAGGTCCGATGGTTCGGGCGGCATGTTGGGTGAAGGTTCGGAATCAGAGGAGCTCCTCCGCAAGTTCGCGAAGGCCGTACACCTCAATGGCCGCGGCGGTTGCAGCTGCTCGATCACGCTCATGGAACGCCTGCCGCAACGCGTCCGCGACCTTATCCGGAACACCGGTCGGGTTCGGTACGCGGATGCGCCGGAGGTATTGCGCCTGGAAACGAAGCGTGCCGCCCCGCATCTTCACGCAGTAGCACGACACGAACAGCTCGGCGACCTTCGACAGAAGGATGCCTCCCAACACCTCCAGGTCCCACACGTCCGACGTGACGAAGTAGAGATTGTGGTGCGGGTAGGTCCGACCACGATCGAGGACTGGGTGGGCTTCCATCTTCATGTCTGGGAAGTAGAGCTTCTCGCGCTCCAACAGCCCTGTGATGACGCGATCGATCGTTCGATAGTGAGGTTGCTCGTCAGACTGAAAGACCTTGCGTCGCGACAAGATGGAGTCGTGGCGCGACAGATAGTGAGCCAGCCTCGGGAACTCTTCAAGGTCAGCAAGTCCCTGGCTGGTCCAGGGGTTCACAAGGTAATGGCCGGACCACTCGAGCGTGCCGCTGCGCGTATCGGCACCCATGGCAAGAGGGAGTAGGCGTTCTGGCTCCGCCACAGCAGGGTCCTTGGTCACGAAAACCGAATCGGCGCCAGTCGCGATCCCGATCCCGACTCGGGTCCCGGTCGCGGAGTCTTCAAGAGGGCGGAACCGTTCTTCGAGCCACTTCAACATGCTGAGTTCGTGGGGCGCTCCCCAAGGCCAGGCCGTTGCGCCGCCGTACCAACTGTCGAGCCGTGTCGCTGTGAAGCCGGGAATGTCGTCGCGACGGTTCTCAGCAACCTCGATCAGCGCGTCAGTGATCGACTCAGTCACATCCGAGGCCCCTTCCGCCGATGCGTCAGCCGATCCGACGAGCGGGCGCTCCTGTTCGCCCCTGCGCAGGACGATCACTGCGGGATATGCCGACACCTCGTCGTCGAAGGCCGGTGCTTTGTGCATCTCGATCACGACGTCAACGCTTGCGGAGTCGGCGACGTACCGCCGAAGCTGCGCTCCATAGGCGGAGCGCATCCAGCGGTCCGCACAGATGAACCCGAGCTTGCCTTGCGCCTTCAGCTGCTTGATGCCGGCCTCGATGAACCCGACATAAATGTCACAGCGGCCGATCATCGTTGGGCACCCTGAGCGGTAGCGCGCGAAGAGCTCCGGCGGAATGTCGTCGTACCTGATGTACGGAGGGTTGCCGACGACGTAGTCGGCTAGTGGGTCGTTCGCCGCCCGAAGTAGGTAGTCGCCCTCGACGAACCACCCGCTAGCGACCCGCGCCGCCTCCCGTTGCTTGAGGCCGGCTCCGATTAGCCGATCGACCACAAGGTCCCGCGCGTACAAGAGAGCATCCAGATCGAGCTCGTACGCACTGAGCGCCTCGCGCGCGTCAGTCAGCGGCCGGTCGTGCTTCTCGAGCGAAGCGAGAAGCCTGTCGACCATGGGAAGGAGAAACGCTCCTTCGCCGGCAGCAGGCTCCACCGCTCGTCTCGTCGCGAGATCCTCGTCGGAGCGATAGCCAACGAAGTCGAGGATGAGGTCTACAACCCATCGCTTCGTGTAGACGATGCCCTTCGATTCCTGGCGCTGCGGTCGAATCCGAAGCTGGGTCGTCGCGGGCTGTCCGTTCGCGGCTAGCACGGTGCATCTAGCGTAGTGACCGCGGGCGACGACCCCCCTCGCAGCACGTTACCTCCTCGACGCGACACCGCCTGCGTCCCCACTGCGGCGTGGCCGGCGGCCCGCCTGCCGGCGGGACGCCGCCACGCGCCGTCAGGGTGCGCGAGCCGATTCGGCCTCTTCGCAGGAACTCCACCGCACCGAGGCCGTGCTCCGGGATTAGCCCTTCGCGCCACGCCCAAG
>JACDAN010000011.1 GCA_013695385.1 Actinomycetota bacterium
CCCGGACGCTCGCGCTCGTCGGCCTCGACCCCAACCGCCTGTAGTCAGTAACGATCCAGGCTCGGCGCCGCGCAATCGCGCACCCGAAGCCAGATCCACTGCTCAGGCCGGGGGTAACTTCCGTCTAAAGCTCGCCGGTCGCCTCGGCGGGGCGCTCGACGGCGAACGTCGGCTGCGCCTCGCCGTCGTGAGGCGGCTCGATCGTGATCCCTGGGAGCAGCCGGTCGAGCCAGCGCGGGATGTACCACGACTTCTCTCGCATGAGCGTGAGGAATGCGGGTACGAGCGTCATCCGCACGATCAGTGCGTCTGTGAGGATCGCGATCGCGAGCAGCAGCCCGAATTCCTTCGGGATGCGGTCGGGGCTCAGGATGAAAGCCGCGAAGACCGTGCCCATGATCAGCGCGGCGGCGACGACTACCCGGCCGATCGCGGAGATTCCGTGCTCCACCGCATCCCGCGTCTCGAGGCCGTGCACGTGCTCCTCCCGGATGCGGCTCATCAGGAACACCTCGTAGTCCATCGAGAGCCCGAACAAGATCGCGAAGGCGATCGGTGGAACGAAGGTTTCGATCGGGCCGGTCTGATCGAGCCCCGTCAGGCCGAGGAGGTGGCCTTCCTGGACGACGAGGGTGAGCACGCCGAAGCCGACGAACGCGGAGAGCAGTGTCGTGATCGCCGCCTTCGTCGAGATCACGATCGATCTGAACGCCATGGCCAGCACGATGAACGTGACGCCGATGATGTAGAGGAGGAACAGCGGCATCCGCTCGAAGATCCGATCGGCGATGTCCTTGAACGCGGCCGTCTGGCCCGAGACGTAGGCGAGTGCGTCGCCGCCCTCCGTCGCCTCCGGCACGACCTGGTCTCGTATCCGGTCGACGAGCTGGTCGGTCTCCTCCTCCTGCGGCGCAGATTGGGGGGTCACGAAGACGATCGCGACGGTCTCTTCGTCGTTGAGCTGCGGCTCGCCCACGGATGCCACGCCCCCGAGGCCCTTCACGCCGTCATGGATCTTCTGCGGTGCCTGCGGGTCGTCGTTCACGTCGACGACGATCGGGATGGGGCCGTTGAAGCCGGGTCCGAACCCCTCGGCCAGGAGGTCGTAGGCTCTGCGACTGGTCTGCTGCTTGGGCTGCGTCCCCTGGTCGGCGGCGCCGAGGCGCACCAGCAGCGACGTCGACGCCAGGCCCAAGATCAGCAGCAGCACGACCGGAAAGACGAACCGCGCGTTAGCGACGACAAACCGGCCCCAGCGGGCGATGAGAGTCTTCTCGCGGCCTGCGTCGGACTCGTCCGTCTGGCGGAGGAACGGGACCTTCAACCGGTCGATCTTGTGGCCGAGGAGCGCCAGCACCGCCAGCAGTAGCGAGTTCGCGATCAGCACCGTGGTCAGCACGCCGAGCGCGCTGCCGATGCCGAGCTTGGTGACGAAGTCGAGGCCGATGAAGGCCAGCCCGGTGACCGAGATGGCGACCGTCAGGCCGGCGAAGAGCACCGCGCGACCCGCGGACGCGCCGGCCTCGGCCGCGGCGTCACGCGGTGACAGCCCGTCATGGAGGAGCTGCCTGAAGCGCGTGACGATGAACAGCGAGTAATCGATGCCGACGCCCAGGCCGATCATCGAGACCAGGATCGGCGTGATCGTGTTGATGTCCGTCAAGCCGGCGAGGATGAACAGCAGGAGGAACGCCGTCGCCACGGCAGTGATCGCGAGCGCGATCGGGATGAGCATCGCCACGAACGTGCGGAACACGAGGAGAAGCACGATGATCGCCGCGAGCAGCCCGAGCGCCTCCGACGCCCCCTGCTCGACGGGCGGGAACTCGGCCTCGCCGTTGTACTCCACCGTCACGCCGGCAGGCTCGACCGTCTCGCGGACGGCATCCTGCACGGCGATAACTGCGTCGCGATCCTCGGTCTCGATCGTCTGGTCGAACTGCGCCTCGGCGTATGCGATGCGGCCGTCGTTCGAGAACGTGTCCTCGCTGAACGGATCGCCGACGCTGGACAGGCCGGCCGCGTCGTCGGTGGGTGCGAACTCCTGCGACTTGAGACGGGCGATCGCCGTCTCGATCGCCGCCTTGCGTCCCGGCGTGTCGAGCCGTTGGCCCTCGGACGCGGCGAAGACGACATTCAGCACGCCGCCCTGCTCGGACGCGAACTCGGACTCGATCAGGTCGGTCGCCTTCTGCGTATCCGACCCCGGAATCTCGAACTCGTCCCGCAAGTCACCCCCGACCGTCCCGACCAGGACGATCAGCAGGACGATGATGCCGATCCACCCGAAGACAACGCGCCAGGGATGCGTGGCGCAGGCTCGCGTCCAGCGCGCGAGCGCGCCGCTAGACAGACGTTCGTGGGCCGCCAGCCGATCCGCCCCACGTTCGCCGTTCCCGACATTTCCCACTCTCTGCTCTGTCATCGCGTTTGCATCCTTTTGTCGCTATCTGCCGGTTTCCACTACAGACCAGGTCGGGCCCCAGAAATCATCGGTCGCCGACTGCCGTGCCAGTGCGCTTTGTACTTGAACGCTGTGCGTCGCTCATCTCTTCCTCGTTTCGCACGGGCAGCGCGGCTCTGCCGCTCGCGAGAGCGCTTGGCAACGAGATCGGCGGCTTGGCTCCATACGCGCTCCATCCCGAAGAAACGATCTGCTCGCGCGCCGGCGTGGAGGCCGGAATGCGCTTGCTCGACGTCGCGTGCGACACCGGCAACGCGGCCCTGCCGGCGGCGCGCGCGGGCGCGCGCTTCACGGGCCTCGATCTCGTGCCCGAGCTGCTGGACGCCGGCCGCGAGAAGGCGACGGCGGCTGGCGTGGAGATCGACTGGGTGGATGCGACGCCGAGGAGCTGCCGTTCGAGGACGGAGCGTTCGATTCGCGTGTTCTCGACGTTCGGGCACATGCTCGCCCCGCGCCTGGTTCGCTCGGTCGAGGCGAGCAGAGTCGCTGCGTCTACGGCTGCGACACCGTACGCAACTCGTGCTGCTTACGCCGCCCGTATCGGGTCATGCCTCGCGGCTTGTACACCGCCAGCGTCGTGGTCGCGAGCAACACCAGCAGCGCGACACCCGCGTGCAGGACGGGGCTTGGATTCCTCAGCTCGCGGAGATCGGCGCTTTCTGCCGCGATGCCTGCTATGTAGCTAATCGTCTGCGTGTACATCAGCAAGACGATCGTGGCAACGATGGTGAGCAGGAGTTTCGCCAGGACCCAGTAGTGCCGGAACAAGCCCCACGTGGTGCCCAGTGACTGGACAAGCCCGGTTAGCAGCGAGGCGAGGGCCAACGGGACGAGGACGGACCAGACAGTCAACTCCATGGCGAGATAGGCCGCACGAACCATTTGAGCATCCTCGACGGTCAGACCGGCGACGGCGAGAGCGAGGAAGACAGCGATCGCGCCGAGCCAGCCGACCGAGGAAATGACATGCGCGGTGAGCGCGAACTTGCGGAGGCGGGGTGTCATGGCGATGGCTATGTGTGGGCACCAGTGGGCGGCATGTGGTCTTCTGGCACGTTGGAGGGCGGAGCGCCAGCGTCACCGGAGGGCGAGTGGCGACCGGGGCCGTGGTTACCACCGCGGCCGGTGACGAGCATGACGACAACAAGGAGAACCAGAACGAGGGCGATGATCCCAAACACCTTCACCCAGCGTGGTGTGAGCTCTGTTGTGCGTGTCTCGTCCATTGGATGTTGGCAGTTTATCGCGACAAGATGTCGTAATCAAATCACTATGTATCGACAGCGTCGTCGTGTAAACTGGGGTGGTGCCCAAGCTGTGGAACAAGACGATCGAGGCGCACCGTCGCGAGGTGCGCGAGGCGGTTCTGGACACCACCGCAGGGCTGGTGGCCGAGTACGGGCTGCTGTCGGTGACGATGTCGAGGATTGCCGAGGAGACCGGCATCGGACGTGCGACGTTGTACAAGTACTTCCCGGACGTCGAAGCGATCCTGCTCGCCTGGCACGAACGTCAGATCGCTGGCCACCTCGAATCTCTCGCCGACGTCCGAGACCAGGCTGGTGACGCCGGCGAGCGGCTCGAAGCTGTGCTGGAGGCCTACGCGCTCATCTCCCACGAGTCCCGCGGGCACCACGACACCGGACTCGCGGAACTCCTGCATCGAGGTGAGCACGTCGCCCGAGCGCAGCAGCACCTCCGCGACTTCATCCGAGACCTGCTGACCGAGGCCGCAGCGACCGGCGACCTCCGGGACGATGCTGCGCCTGACGAGCTCGCGAGCTACTGCCTCCACGCCCTCACAGCAGCGAGCAGCCTGCCGTCCAAGGACGCCGTCCGCAGGCTCGTCACGGTCACGATGTCTGGGCTGGCCCCCGCGCTGACTCCTGCTGATGCCGCTGGAGCCGGGACGGCCGCAGGCGCCTGAACACGTGACTCTTCAGGAGCGCCTCGCCCGTAGTGGCGCATTGCCCTTTCCGGTGTCACGATCAGCGTGATGACCGCTGTTCCGGCAGAGGCGGGTGCCGCCGCGGAAGGGTACGAGGCGCTTGCAACGGGAGACTGGGCACGGGCTCGTGCTGCTTTCGAAGCGGCGCTCGCCGCCGGCGAACTCGTCGGAGGCGCTCGACGGTCTCGGCCGCGCGCTCTGGTGGCTTCGCGACGCTCAGGGCGCGGTTGTGAACCGCGAGCGAGCCTACGCCGGCTTCAGGAGGGATGGCGAGCTGGCGCGCGCCGCCCGGATCGCGCTCTGGCTCTCGCGCGAGTACGCGCTCGTGTGGCGAAACGATGCCGCGGCGAATGGCTGGCTCGCACGGGCAGAGCGGTTGCTGGCCGACGTGGCGCCCGGCAGCGAGCGCGGCTGGCT
>JACDAN010000013.1 GCA_013695385.1 Actinomycetota bacterium
AAGCCGATCGAGCCCGCCGCGATGATGCGCTGCATCGGCGAGCTGCAGGGCTCGCACGACCCCGACACTCCGTCGCTGGACACCGAGACCCTCAAGGCCACGGTCCGCGAGCGGCTGCGGCTGCTCGAGGCGATCGCCGTGGCCCTCTTCCACGAGGCCGCGGCACACGTGGCGGACTCTCCCATCGACGGCGATGTGAAGGTCAATCCCTACGTTGTCAGCCTGCGGCCGGAGGAGTGGGAGGCCGATGGTCTCTTCGAAGGTGAGGGCATCACGGTCGCGGAGGCGATCGCGCAGACCGAGGGGATGCAGGCCCGCCTGGACGAGTTGCGATCCGCCGGCACCGTCGTGGCCTGAACGGAGACCTGATGCCGCCTGAGAACCGCGTCCTCATCGCCGGAGCCGGCCTCGCCGGGCTGGCGGCGGCAAGCTCGCTCCGCGCGGCCGGCCTCCCGACGACCGTCTACGAACGCGCGTCGGAGCTCCTTCCTGCCGGCGCGGTCGTCAGCGTCATGGCGAGCGCCGCGGCCGGGCTCGAGCGCGCAGGTCTCGGACAGCTCGTCGAGGACGTCTGCGTGCCGGTTCAGCGCCTCGACTACCTCGACTGGAAGGGCCGATACCTCGCGCACATGCCGATTGCCGAGGTCGCGGAGACGCTGGGAACGCAGGCCTATATCACGCTGCGGTCCGACATGCAGCTCGGCATGTACGAACGGCTCGGACAAGAGGTCGTCCAACTCGGGGCGACGTGTACCGGCTTCGACCAGGATGACCGGGGCGTAACCGTCAAGCTCGCGGACGGCCGGGAGGAACGTGGTGCGGCGCTCCTCGGAGCGGACGGCATTCGATCGGCGATCCGGGAGCAACTGCTCGGCGATGCACCGCGATACGCGGGCTACAGCGGGTGGCGCGGACTCGCGACCATGGAGACGCCGCCGCTGGAACCGGGCTTCGGCAAGCAGGTCGGCGGGCGCGGGAGGACCTGGGGCGCCTTCGCTCTGCGTGGCAACCGCGTGTACTGGTTCTCATCCGCCAAGATGGAAGAGGGGCTCGGAGACTCGCCCGACGGCCGGAAGGAAGACGTCCGTCAGACCTTCGCCGGCGCGCCGGACTGGGTGCTGGCCGTGATCGAGGCGACGCCGGAGTCCGAGATCCTGCGCCACGACATCTATGACCGGCCGCCCGTCAAGCGCTGGGGCGAAGGCCGGGTCACGATGATCGGAGACGCCGCCCACGCCACCACTCCGAACACCGGCCAAGGGGGAAGCCATGCGCTGCTCGACGGCGTGATCGTGGGCGAGGCGCTGGCGTCGATCGCCGCCTCGCTGGACGATGCCTCAGCGGTGCGCGGCGTCTTCGAGAGGTACGAGCAGCAGCGAGTCCCGCAGACGTCGAAGGTCGTGAAGGAGGCCGGCATGGTCGGGACCATGGTTCACTTCAAGAATCCGCTCGCCTGCCTGATTCGCGACCGCATCCTTTACAAGCGGACGCCGAAGCGCACCTGGCGCAAGCGGGCGAGCGCGTACCTGGAGTCCGGGGTTCCGGATCAGCCCGGCTGAGGCGAGCCGCCGGAGCCCACCCCTGCCGGCGGACCGCCAGGAGGACCGCCAGGAGGGCCGCCAGGAGGACCGCCGACGCCTGCGGGCGGTCGCCCCGCACTCGTCATGTACTCCGCGCACAACTCGACCGTCATCTCCTCCGAGCCGCGCGAACGAGCGAAATCCTCGAAGGCCTCGCGGCTCATGCGCTGCTTCGCCTCCTCCGGAAGATGCATCGAGCCCCGCGCCCAGAGCAGCCAGAAGTTGTAGTCGGCGTGCGGGTCCCACGGCATCGAGGGCGGCTGCTCGTCGTAGGCGGCTCGACCGTAGAGGCCGTCGGCGACGTTCGCCCGCCGATGCTCCATGCTGAAGGCCGGGTAGCAGGAGCCGCGCGCGTCGCGGTAGTAGCGCTGAATCGGGGAGGTCCGCATGAAGCTCCCACCCCCCACGATCTCCATCGCCCGGTCGCACACGGTCGGCCCGACTTCGCCGCCGAGCCGCTGGATCTCGTTGTGCGCATGGTTGAGGCGCTGGCTGACAGGGCCTTCCATCAGCCGTGCGACGTAGTAGGTGTACGCGCGGGCCGCATTCAGCTGGTCGCTCAGCGGGGCGAGCGTGTGGCTCATCCACTCGCTGCCGCTCTTGCGCGCATGCGAGATCGCCTCGTCGAGCGCTGCGCCGGCACAGCCAAGCGCGATGAGGTGCGGCGAGAAGACCGAGTTCCCCTTGGTGGCGACAGAGCGGACCATGGGGTCGGGCTCGTCGCCGACGGCGTTCTCCTTCGGCACCCGGACATCCTTGAGCGTAATCCCGCCGTTGCTCGCACCGCGAAGCCCCATGGGGTCGTAAACGAAGGCGCCGACGCCCGGATAGGCGCCCTCGACAAGGATGTAGCGCTGGCCCATCACGGGGATGGGGCTGGGCACGTCGGAGAGCTGCACCTGAACGATGTAGACGTCCGCCTCGCCCGCCGAGGTCACGAACGGCTTCTCGCCGTTGATGATGTAGTCGTCACCGTCCTCTTCGGCGACGGTGTCGAACCGCTCGCGGAAGAGTCGCCGCTGCTCGTTGATCGCGAACGCGCCGAGCTTGCCCGCGGCGAACTGGGGGAAGTACTTCTCCTTGAGCGAGTCGGGGCCGGCCCCGTCGACGACGTGGATCAGGTTGCAATGGAACATGAACGACATGCCGGTCGAGCCGCACGCCGCCGAGACGGCCTCGATCGCGAGCGTTGCTGCGAGCGGACTGCCTCCCATGCCGCCGTACTCCTTCGGCACGAAGACGCCGAGCAAGCCGGACTTCCCGAGCGCGTCGATGCTCTCGCGCACGAACGTGCCCTCGCGGTCGTGCTCGTCCGCGCGTGGCGCGATCTCCGAACGCGCCACGTCGATCGCCAGATCCCGGATCTTCCGTTCCTCGTCCGTGAGGTCGTACCAATCGAGTTGGGCGTGCATCGCCGATCCTCCGCGTCTCGCTCGCTTCTCGGGCGTGCCCGAGCGTCATCCTGGGCGATCGACTCTATTCGGCCCTCCACGGCGTGTAAACCCTGCGGCGCGCACCGTTGACAGTGCGGCGGGGACTCAAGTACGTTCGTCGGCGTGTCGACCTGGCTGGCGCTCCTCTACAAGATGAAGCCCGGCGTGGAAGAGGAGGTGACGAACCTCTTCCAGTCGAGTGGGCGCCCGGATCACGAGGTGCGGGACGAGGATGGCAACGTGGTGGGTCGCCTGCTGACGACGATGGTGTTCGTGGGCAAGGACGCCGCCGTTCGCGTGATCGAGGTCGAGGGCGACGTGCGTGTCGTCGCAGGACACATCAGCCGGCAGGGCGAGGTCAAGCACTTCGAGGAGAACGTCGAGCAGTACCTGTCCGAGCCGCGAGACCTCAGCAACCCCGAGGGCGCCCGGGAGTTCTTCCAGCGCTCAGGCATGCGCAACGTCCTCATCAGACGGCACGACGACTGAGGCCACAAGCCTCGTACCGCGGCGCGATTCAGCTCAGTCCGAGTCCGCGTCCCACGTGTAGAACTCGCGCGCCGTCGCGTCCTTCGGGGATTGCCAGGTCTCGGGATCGTACGGCGTGATGTACACGTCGAGCTCGCGGCTGATCTCCCGGAAGAGCTCGTTCTGTCGCACGGCATCGACGGCCAGCTCGAAGTCCTCCTCCGTCTCGACGTAGTGAACGTAGACGTCGTCGAGCACGAAGAGGCTGCGATGCTTCACGCCGGCGAGCTCCGGCAGCTCAGTCTGGTCGGACTTGGCGAAGATCGCCGCGACCTTCTCCTCCGACCCCGGCTTGATCTTTGCGACGATCAGGCCACGCTTGATGCGCCGCTTCGCCATGGCCGCGACAATAGGAGGTTTCGTCAGCCACGTCCAGGGACACCGCCGAGGCTCTTGACTCGCGTGACGACGCGGTGACAGCATTGCGGAGAGCCTTCGCCCCACGTCTCCGAGGAGGATGACATGACAGAGGAGTACCGCCCGCACGTCCGGGCGCTGGAGGATGTGGCGCCTGACACGAGGCGAGGGGGCGACGTCCGCACGCTGCTGAGCCCCAAGTCGGTCGGCTGCACGACCGGCTTCATGGGCACCGCGACGATCGCTCCCGGCGATTGGATCGCGGAGCACTACCACCCCTTCTCCGAGGAGTTCGTGTTCGTCGTCTCCGGGAGCCTCGTCGCCGAGCTCGACGGCGAGGTCACTGATGTTCCGGCCCAGCACGGCCTGTTCGTACCGATCAACGTCAAGCACCGGTTGAGGAACGTGGGCGACGAGGACGCGTTCATCGTCTTCCATCTCGGGCCGCTCGCGCCGCGACCCCCGATGGGGCACGTCGACACGGAGCAACGCGCCGCAGGGCAGCCGTCGGTCTCGGCGTCCTGAGCAGAGGCAGGATGCACCGCACCGTTGTCACCGGAATCGGCGTCGTCGCGCCCGGCGGGTCCACGCGCGAGGCGTTCTGGGAGGCGATCACTGCTGGACGGACGTCGACCGGCAAGATCACGTTCTTCGACCCCGCGGGCTTCCGCTCGCAGATCGCCGCTGAGTGCGTCTTCGATCCCGTCGAGGCCGGCCTCAACCATCAGGAGATCCGCCGGATGGACCGGTACGTGCAGTTCGCGGTCGCCGCGGCGATGGAGGCGATGCGTGACAGCGGGCTGGATCTAGAGAGTGTCGACCATGAGCGGATGGGGGTCAGCCTTGGGACCGCGGTCGGCGGGACGATGTTCCTCGAAGACGACTACGTCGCGGTCTCTAACCGCGGCGAGGAGTGGCTCGTCGACCCCGAGTACGCGCGACCTTTCCTCTACCAAGCTCTCGTGCCGAGCACCCTGGCGAGTGAGGTCGCGCTGAAGTTCGGCGCCCACGGGCCGAGCGTGGTCCTCTCGACCGGCTGCACGTCGGGCATCGACGCGATCGGCTACGGCCACCAGCTGATCCAGGACGGCGAGGCCGACATCGTCATCGCGGGGGCATCGGAATCGGGCATCTCGCCCATCTCCATGGCCTGCTTCGACCCGATCAAAGCGACGTCCCGTCGCAACGACACTCCCGAGCAGGCGTCGCGACCCTTTGACCGCGACCGCGACGGGTTCGTGATGGGCGAGGGTGGCGCGGTGCTGATCCTGGAGGAGTTCGAGAGCGCGATGGAGCGCGGCGCACACGTCTATTGTGAGGTCGCCGGCTTCGCCAGTCGCGGCAACGCCTTCCACATGACCGGGCTGCGCCCGGACGGCGTCGAGATGGCGGAGGCGATCTCCGACGCGATGCGGCAGGGCGGCCTCGTGCCGGAGGACGTCGACTACATCAATGCGCACGGCTCCGGCACCAAGCAGAACGACCGGCACGAAACCGCGGCCTACAAGCTCGCGCTCGGCGAGCAGGCGTACAAGATCCCGGTCAGCTCGATCAAGTCGATGGTCGGTCACTCGCTCGGCGGCATCGGCGCGATCGAGATGGCAGCCTGCGCTCTCGCGATCGAGACGGGGGTCATTCCACCGACCGCGAACTGGGAGAACCCCGATCCCGAGTGCGACCTCGACTACACGCCGAAGGTCGCGCGCAGGCAGGAGGTCGACGCGGCGCTGTCGACGGGAAGCGGCTTCGGCGGCTTCCAGTCGGCGATCATCTTCGCGCGGCCGGCGGAGCTCCAGCAGGCGGCCGCGTGACGCAGTCG
>JACDAN010000027.1 GCA_013695385.1 Actinomycetota bacterium
CCGCCTCCGCCTCCGCCTCCGCCTCCACCTCCACCTCCTCCGCCTCCGCCTCCTCCCCAGCCCCAGCCCCAGCCGCGTCCTGGGCCCTGCAAGATCGTCGGCACCGAGGGGCCGGACCGGCTCGTCGGCACCGCAGGGCCCGACGACATCTGCGGCCTTGGTGGCAACGACGTGATCATCGGCCTCGGCGGTAGCGACCGGCTCTACGGCGGGACCGGCAACGACGAGATCCGCGGCGGCCCAGGCCGTGATCGTCTCTACGGCCGGGCAGGCGGCGACCGCCTCTTCGGCGGCTCTGGGCCGGACCTCCTCGAGGGCGACGGCGGAAACGACGCGCTCTCGGGCGAGGACGGCGACGACCGTCTCTTCGGGCGCGAGGGAGCGGACATCGTGCGCGGCGGTTTCGGCAGCGACCGTCTAGGCGGCGGGGCGCAGAACGACCGCCTGTACGGCGGTCCCGGTCGGGACATCGTCCTCGGATCGAGCGGTAACGACCGCCTGTTCGCGGGCGGCGGCCGCAACGACCTCTTCGGAGAGGCCGGGAACGACCTGCTCGATGCCCGCAACGGCTCGTATGACCGCGTCATCGGTGGACGGGGCCGCGACCGCGCCCTCGTCGACCGACGCGATCTCGTCCGCTTCGTCGAGCGGGCGTTCCGTAGCGGCCGCTAGGACCGGCGGGATGATGTCCGGCTCGGGCTCGGTGACGGGCTCGAGCCGGCGTCGCCCCGCAGCGCGGCAAACTCGCCGTACCGGCTGAGGAACACGTCGAGCCCGGCCTGCACCGACGCGAGCTCGCGCGCCTGGCGGTGGAGCTCCTCCGTTCCGGCTCGGGTCACCTGGTAGATCCGGCGCTCGGGACCGGTGCGGGACGGTTCCCAGGCCGAGTCGACGAGACCTTCCTGCTCGAGCCCGCGCAGCGTCCGGTAGAGGCCGCCCGGATCCGAGCGCTCGTATCCGAAGGTCGCCAGGCGCTCGAGCAGCTCGTAGCCGTGCGACGGCTGCTCGCGCAGGAGCAGGAGGACGCAGGCGCGCAGGAAGCGCTTCGGCAGCACGGGCTCAGTGCGCATGTTCCAACCGCTCCTCGAGGCAGCGGGCCGCCTCCTCGGGGGAGTCGTGGCACCAGCAGTCGTCGTCGCACTCGCCGTGACCCGGCTTGGTGAGGTCGGCGAACTCGTCCGCGAAGGACCGCTTGCCGGCCTCCCGTCCCCGTTCGCTCATCCGGTACCGGCCGCCGTCGTTCTCGAGGTAGCCGTCGACGGCGAAGAGGTCGAGGTAGGGCGCGAGCGTCGCGGCCGGGACGGCGAGGAAGCGGGCCAGCTCCTCGGCCGAACTGGAATCGGCAAGACCCTCCGAGGCCATCCAGTACATGGCCTGGAGGACCTCTTCGCGGATGCGGAGCGACTCAAGCTCGCCCATTGCCCACCAATTTTCGCGCGAGGTCGCCGATCGCCTTGACTGCCGGGGAGTCCGGGTCGAAATCGAGCGGCGCCGTACCCGCGCGCTCGGCCTCCGGAAGACGGTCGTCGAACGGGACCACCCCGGCGACCTCGAGGTCGTGCTTGTCGGCGAACTCCTGGACGGCCGCGAGCTCCTTGTCGTCTCGGACCTTGTTCGCGATCAGCGCGACTTTCTCGAGCCCGAGGTCGTTTGCGAGCGCAGCCATCCGCCGCCCCGTCTCGAGCGACTTGAAATACGGCTCGACGACGGCGTACATCGCGTCGGCGTAGCGCGCCGTGCCGCGCGAGAGATGTTCGGGCGAGGCCTCGGTGTCCAGGATGCAGACTTCCCGCTCGTTCCCCGCTGCGACTTCGATGACGCTACGCACGGTAGCGTGCATGCTGCACAGTCACCCGGTGCCCGCGTGCTGCGGGTGCGCCATGACGAGCAGGGTGACGTTGTCCGGGGCGGGAAGCGAGTGGGACTTGCAGATCTCCTCGATCGTCTTCGCCAGCTCGGTGCCCTCGGGGGTGCGCCGCAGCAGGTCGCGCGGAAGCGTCGGGACCTTGCCCATCTCCTCGGCCGGAACGCCGAGGGTGAGCGCGAGATTCGGGTTCGAATCTGCGTCGATTGCGAGAACCCCGTAGCCGTCGCGGCCGAGCAAACGGGCCATCGTCCCTGAGATCGATGTCTTCCCGGACCCGCCCTTCCCTGCGATGACCAGCTTCATTGCGGAGACTGTATCCAGCATGGACCGACGCCTGATGAAGGTCGACCCCAAGCTCGTCAAGGAGTTCCTCGTCAACCGGATCTCCGAGGAGGTGGAGGCGCGGGTCGAATCGGACGTGCCGGAGGAGGCCGCGGACGACGATCTGGCCCGGCGCGGCTACCTCGCCCGACTGGTCGAGACCGAGCTGTTCGAGCCGGCGCGGAAGCCGATGCCGTGGCTCGCGGAGCTGCTCGACGGACATGAGTCGGCCGACGTGAGCCGGGAGCTCGTCGAGAGCGACCCTTCCGGAAAGCCGGATCCGCCCGCAGGAAATTGGCGCGTGCCAGGGCCCGGCGGTCACGTCCGCTACTTCGTGACGCTCGAAGCCCTCGCGAAGCTCGGTCTGGTGCAGGCCGGCGAGCGCGAGGCTCTGGAGCGCCGCTGGCTCGTCGGCTTCTACCTCCGCTGCTGCGAAGAGGTCGCCGAGAGCGGCCGCTGACGCCGGACGGCTCGGCCGGCGCCGAGGCCGTGGACGAGACGAACGAGCTGGCCGACCGCGTGCGGGTCGTGGCCCGCGATGTAGTCGTCGATGTACGGCAGCGCCGCCCGCATCCCGACCGCGAGCGGTTGGCCGCCGAGGTCGGCGGGCCTCGGGTTCAGCCAGACGAGCCGGCGGCTCTGGCGCTGGAGGCGCTCGAGCTCGCGCGAAAGGAGCTCCGGATCGCCGCGGTCCCACCCGTCGCTGACGACGATCGTGATCGCGCCTCGCGCGAGGCCGCGGCGGCCCCACTCCGCGTTGAGCTCGGCGAGCACCTCGCCGATCCGCGTTCCGCCCGACCAGTCCTCGACCGCGGATCGGGCTCGGTCGAGGGCGCCCGCGAGATCGGGGCTCCCCAGGGTCGTGGTCAAGCGCGTGAGCCGTGTTGCGAAGACGAACGTCTCGGCCTTGATGTCGGCTCCGACGACCCCCTGGAGTGACGCGAGCAGTACCCTGGAGTGCCGCTCCATCGAGCCGGAGACGTCGCAGATGAACAGCAGCCTGCGCGGGCGGAAAGTCCTGTGCGAGCGCGCGATCCTGATCGCCTCTCCGTCGGTCGCGAGCGAGCCCCGGACGGTCCGGCGGACGTCGAGCCGACCGACCCTCCCCGCCGGACGACGCCTTCGCGAGGCTCGCTGCGGCGCCGCCATCCTCAAGGCATCGGCCAGACGCCGAACGACCGCCGCTTCGTCCGCGCCGAGGCCGAGCTTCTCGCTCTCCGTCAAAACCTCGTTGGGGCTGTAGGCGGCGAGGACGCCACGGCGTTCTCCTTCGCCGGGCTGCTCGTCGGCGCTCGAGGGAAGCTCGATCGGCCGCAGCGCGGGCATCGCCTCGCCGTCGAGGATGTGGCCGCTTCGACCCTCGTGGCGGAACTGGGGGAGCGATTCTCCCCCGTGCTGCGGGCCGGGCATCCGCGGATCGCTCTCAGCCTGCTCGGCGACGGTGGCACCCACCATTTCCAGACGCCGACCCTCCCACCAGAGCCCGAAGACGGCCTCGAACGTCGACAGGTCGTCGATCCGGCGGAGGAGCGTCGCTCGCCCCGCCCAGTAGACGTCCTCTCGGCGGCGGACATCCACCTCGCCGAGCGCGCGGCAGAGCGTCAGCTCGTCGTCCACGCCTGCCGGAACGCCGGCCGCGCGGAGCCCCCGTGCCAGTGCGACGACCGCCGGGGCGACGGCTTCCTCAGGCGACCGCATCTCTGGCCTTCGCCGCCAGCTCCTCGAGATGGCCGCGACGGACTCGTTCGACGTCCTCTCGGGCCTTCAGGAGCGCACCCAGCGTCCGCTCCGCGACGTCGGCCGTCAGCTCTCCGTCTCCCACGGTGTGGAGCGCTTGCGCCCAGTCGAGAGTCTCTCCCACGCCCGGCACCCGATAGAGGTCGAGCCAGCGCAGCTCCTCGACGAACGCGCAGACCTGCCGAACGAGCGCCTCGGGAAGCTCCGGCCGGCGGGTGCGGACGATTGCGACCTCGCGTTCCCGGTCCGGGTGGTCGATCCAGTGGTAGAGACAGCGGCGGCGAAGCGCATCGTGAAGCTCCCGCGTCCGGTTCGAGGTGAGGACGACGACGGGTGGCCGGTCGCTCCGGATCACGCCGATCTCGGGGATCGTCACCTGGAAGTCGGAGAGGAACTCGAGCAGAAACGCTTCGAACTCGTCGTCCGCGCGATCGAGCTCGTCGATCAGGAGGACGGTCCCGGGCCGCTCGAGGGCCTCGAGCAGCGGCCTACGAACGAGGAACTCCTCCGAGTAGAGCGCGCCCGTGCCGCCGCCCCTCAGGTGGAGGAGCTGACGCGGATAGTCCCAGTCGTAGAGCGCGTGGTGGACGTCGATCCCCTCGTAACACTGGAGGCGCACGAGCTCGCAGCCGGAGGCGGCGGCAACCGCCTTCGCGAGCTCCGTCTTCCCCACGCCCGGCTCTCCCTCGACCAGCAGCGGCTTGCGCAGGCGAAGGGCGAGGAAGACGACCGTCGCCAGGCCCTCGTCGACGAGGTAACGCTCCGCCGCGAGCGCTTCCCCCACCTGCTCGATCGAGTCAAGAGGCCCAGGCACGCACGGTCTCCCTGACCTTCTCGACGGCGACCTCCACGGCGCGCTCGACCGCCGGCGAGAGACGCTGCTCGAGCTCGTCGACGTCCGTCGGCTGGCAGCCGACGATCACGATGCGCTTTGGCAGGCAGCCGAGCCCTTTCGCCATCGAGAGGACGCGGTTCGGGTTCGCGAGGTGGACGTCGGGGACATGCCCCGCCACGACGACCTCGGGCTCGAGCACGAAGACGGTCCCGGGAACTGCGCCGCGCTCGACCGCGTCGACGAGCACGAGCCCGTCGCAGCCGGCCTGGAGCTCCTGAAGGAGGGCGATGCCGCCGATTCCGGTCTCGATCACCTCGACGCAGTCGGGAAGATCGTGAAGTCTCGCGGCGACGGCCGGCCCGAACCCGTCGTCCCGGCGCAGGACGTTCCCCACTCCGGCGACGATGATCCTCATACGGCGTTCACGGCGACCCTGACCGCCCCCTGCTCGACGGCGATCGGCACGACAGCGAGGCCCGGTTCTGCCTCGTCGTCGACCCGCTTGCCGGAGCGAGCGTCGTACGCGCAGTTGTGCCAGGGGCAGACGAGGACGGCGTCCGCGAGCCTGCCACCCTCGAGGGGAAGCCCGTCTACCGGGCAGCCGTTCTTGAACGCGTAGATCTCGCCTTCGACGTTCGCGAGCAGGACACCGATGTCCTCGACGGTGACAGCACGGAGCTCTCCCGGCGCGACGTCCTCGGCGGCGCCCGCCTCGGCGAAGACCGGCCTGCGGAACTTCCCGATCTGGACGACAGGTGCAACGACCTGCGCCGGTTCGGGCTCGTGGGCGACGAGCTCCCGGAACGCCGGGTACCCCGCGCGGAGCGCCTCCTCGATCCCGCGCTGCATGGTCATCGCCGACCCTGCACAGCCGACGCAGGCGCCTGCAAGGCGGAGGTGGACGACGCCGTCCTCGACGCCGAGCAGCTCGACCTCGCCTCCGTGCGAATGGATGTATGGACGCACCTCGTCGAGCGCGGCCTGGACCCGAACCTCGTCCTCCATCGGCCGAAGGTCGTACATCGCGAGCAGCGCCTGGGCGATCGGGTGCTCGAGCTCGCCGCGGGCGATCAGGTCGAGCGCCGGCCGGTGGATGGCGTCGACGAGCTCGAGCAGCTCGAGCGCCCGCTCGTCACCGTCCCGCTCCAGCGTCTCGACGAGGGTGGCGAGCTGGGCTACGGCTCGGTCGAAGTCCACACCGCCTCCACGATCTCGGGCAACCGCCGCCTGACCGCCTCGCTGAAGCCCTCGCCCCAGTTCTCGTCGGCCGGCTCGACCTCGACGACCCGGACGTCATCGGGCAGGCCGCCGAAGGCTCCGCAGACGACCAGCAGATTGTCCAGCGAGATCACCCCCGTGACGGCCTCCCCCACCCGTTCCTGGATCTCGTCGGGCAGCGGCAGGGCGCCGTCCCAACGATATCGCTCCACGGTTCCGGGCTCCCGCCCGCGCCCGACCGCGGCGACCAACACGAGCCGGTCGTACGGCGGCCGGTCGCGCAGGTTGTGGGACACGGCGACCGGGCCGTACGAGAGATCCTCGATCTCGATCTCGTCCGTCGACTGGAGAGTGTCCGCGACGTAGTTGCCCAGCGAGCCGTCCCGGAGATTCCGGTAGCCGACCCCTCCGACCAGGATTCGCCTAGTGCTCGTGGTCGTCGTCGTCTTCGACGCCGCAGGCGCAGGTGACGACCTCGCGTGTGATCATCCGGTCGCCCGTGGAGATGTGCGTCGTGCACGGCATGCACGGGTCGAAGCTCCGGATCGCGCGGAGGATGTCGATGCCCTTGAAGTCTTCGGGCTTCTCGTAGTTCTCGAGCAGCGGGGTCGCGGCCACCGCCTCCTCGTAGGGGCCCGGGTTTCCCCACGGATCCTTCGGCGAGGCCATCCAGGTCGACGGCGTGAGGATCTGGTAGTTCTCGATCACGCCCTGGTCCATGACGATGTGGTGCGTCAGGTAGCCGCGGCCGGCACCCCAGAATCCGGCGCCGACGCGGAAGTCCTTCGGCACCTTGTAGTCAACGGAGACCTTCGTCTCGCCTTTGCGCATCAGGTCGAGCCCGATCAGTAGGTTCTCGTAGGCGATCAGGGCGCTGTAGAGGATGCAGTAGGCGCGGCCTCTGTTTCGCTCGAAGGCGCCCCAGCGCTCGGGGACATGCCACTCGTGAACCTGGGCCGGAAGCCCGGCGCCAGGGACGTTCAGCTTCAGGCTGTGGCCGGTCGGCTCGATGTAGTTGAGATGTGAGTACTCCATCGCGAGCGCGTTCGCCCACATACGCGAGTAGGGCCCGGTCTCCATCGCCATCCGGTCCCAGCGCGGAGCCGTCGACCACGAGTACTTCTCCTTCCAGTTCGTGCCCGACGGCTTGGGAATCGTCTCCTTGTTCCACGGGTGATACGGCGAGAGCGGATTGCCGGCCGGGTCGGTCTCGAATCGGGCGCCGTTCCCGTTCCCGTTGCCCGTCCACTCCTCATAGAAGGAGTGCTCGACGAACTCCTCGACCCCGATGTTCATCGCGTGGAGGTCGGTCGTGACGAGCTCGCCGTCGACGATCACGGCCGGCGGAGCCCAGCGCTTCCGCCCCCACTCGTTCGCGTTCTCGTACGTCGCGTCGAACTCGAAGGGGTCGTCCCACTGCCCGGGCTCGATCAGGTTTTTCGGCCTGGTCCCCACGTCCGCGTACTGCGGATTTGCCTCGTAGAAGAACTCCACGAGGTCGTTCCAGATCCCGACGACCTTCTGGCCGTAGTCGAAGAACTTGACGATGCGCAGATGCATCTCGTTCAAGTCGGAGATGTCGATCGTGGCGCTGATCCCGCCCGGGACGATCGTCTGCGGGTGCGGATACTTCCCGCCGATCAGCACGTACGCCTCGCGCGCGACGCGCGTCATGTGCAGCGCCTCGGCGTACAGCTTCCCCGTCAACGGGGTCATAGCGGTCATGATCTCCGCGATCGTCTCGAAGCCGTGGAGATTCCGGCTCGGCGCGGTGCTCCGCTGCGCCCGCTCCCAGAGCTCGGGGTTCGTCTCCCGGACCGCAGGCTCGGAGTAGTCGGGTCCCGCGAGCAGGAACAGGTGAAGCGGGTGGTCGTAGAGGTACTCGATCGAGAGCAGGAGGTTGCGGGCGATGATCCCCATGGGCGGGGGGCTGATGCCGAACGCCATCTCGAGAGCGAGTGCCGAGCATGTGGCGTGTACCCCACCGCAGACGCCACAGGCGCGGCTCGAGATGAAGATCGCGTCGCGTGGGTCGCGACCCTTGAGGATGACCTCGTAGCCGCGGAAGAGCGTCGCCATCGAATCGGTCTCCAGCACCGTTCGGTTCTCGAGGTCGACGACCGTGTGGAAGGCGAGCGCTCCTGCCACGCGGGTGACGGGGTCGAAGTCGACGCGCCGGATGTGGCCGTTTCGCTCGAGCAGCTTGCGGACGACCTCCTCGTCCGCGCCCGGGCCTGCCATCGGGTGCAGCTCCTTGACCTCGTAGCTGTACGGATCGGTGACGCCCTCCTTCAGGCGGGCGTTCCCCTGCTCGTCGAACTCGATCGGGAGGTTCTTGAAGCACATGGCTAGTGCCTCTCCTGGTGATGCTGCCCCGCTTCTGGGTCGCGAGCACCAAGCCAGAGCGCGCAATCCGACGAGCCAAGGCTATTC
>JACDAN010000061.1 GCA_013695385.1 Actinomycetota bacterium
AGGTCCACCACGAAGAACTCGTCGTCGCGGCAGACCAGGCGGTATCGGCCGTCGGAGATCGCCACCAGGCGCTCGGAGCCCGCCGCGGCGAGGACCTGGAGGGCCTCGGCCTGCAGGAACGCGATGAGCCGGTCGGCCCTCAGCTCTAGCGCGAGGACCTTGAAGAGCCGACTTCGATCCTCGAGTTGCTTGCCTTCCCCGGCCAGTTCCTTCTTGCGTTCGAGTCGCAAGGCCAGGTCATCGGCTCGCTGCGCCGTTGTGGCGACGTCCGCGGTGGCCGTCCGGCACGCCGCGTCGAGCGTTTGCGCAATGCCATCAAGCGTGGGGGCCGGGTCGACCAGGTCGCCTACCCGTTCGACCGCCTCCCGGAGCCGCTCACCTTCGATGGAGGATCGCCGCTCGACCTCTTCGGCGAGTCGCCGGGCGAAGGCAGAGAGGGCCTTGGCGAGCTTCCGGGCGAACGCCTCGAGCGCCGCGGGGTCTTCGGCGCTTGGCGGCGAGGACAGCTTCACGGGGGAGGCGTCCTTGCCGATCGCCCGGGCGGCCCGATCGAGCAGCGGTCGGTGGTCGGCCGCCAGGCGATCCCGCTGGCGCTCGATGAGGGCCGCGACCCGGTCTCGCTCCCCTTCGACCTTGGACAGCGCCTGCGCCGCGTCGGCCGCGAGACGCTCGGCATCCCGCTCCGCCCGGTCCAGTCGGCGGAGCTCGGCCATTCGTTCTTCCAGAGCCGCCCCGGGATCGTCTGGAAGCGGATCGCCGAGGACCGTGGCCAGGGTTTCCTCATCGGCCACAATCCTCGACTCCAGTTCCTCCAGATCGGCGGCGAGCCGCCGCTCCTCGGCAGTGTTCGCATCGACGTCGCGACGGGCCGACTCGAGGCCACGTTCTGCCTGAGTCGCTGCGCGGCGAGCGTTCTCAAGCCGCTTTCGCGACTCCTCCATCGCGCCCATCGCCCGAGTGAGGCCTTCGGCGCCAGATGGCCGCGGCGCCTCCTCCAAGGGGAGGCCGCAGACAGGGCAGGGATCACCCGCTCGCAGGCCGCTCGACACGGCCGCCACCAGGTCCGCGTGCCGGGCCTCCTCGAGGGCCGCCTCGGCGGCGGCGAGCTCACGCTCCCGGGCGCCGAGAGCCTCGGCCGCCTCGATCGTGGTCCCCTCGGCGGCTTCGAGCGCGTGCCGGAGGCCTTGCGCGGCGTTCATGGCTCGGTCACGCTCGCCGATCCTGGCGTCTCGCGCTCGTCGGGCCTCCATCAGCGAGTGGGCTCGAGTCAGCGCTCGGGACAGGTCCTCGGCTCGACCGATGGATGTATCCACATCCCGAAGGGCGACTCGGGCCTCGTCCAGCGCCGCGCCGGCGGCCTTCGACGCAGCAGCAGTGGCCTCGACCTTGTTCATGGCCTCGTCGAGCCTCCCGGCGAGGCTGGCGAGCTCTTCCGACGCGGCGCCGGCGTTCACCGCCGCGGCCGTAGCTTCGTCTGCGCAGGCCCGGAGCTCGTCCACCGAGCGCTTCAAGTCCTTCCACCGCCCGAGGATCTCCAGCACCTGCTCGGCGACCGCGCCAAGGGCCTTCTCGCGCCTCTCGGCCTCCTTAGCCGCCGCACGCGCCGCCTTCAGCGCGTCGGGGGTCGTCTCCGTGTACTCGCGCTCGAGCATGTCGGCCATGGTCCCGGCCCGGATGTGGGACTCCTTGGCGATGGCGCCGGCTCGCTCGGCGATCCTGCGGAACAGCGAGAGGCCGAGGAGCTCCGTAAGGATGTCGCGGCGCTTCTTCGCATCGCCCACCAGGAACTCGGCGAACTTCCCCTGGGGAAGCAGGACGGAACGCGTGAAGCCGTCGTAGGTCAGGCCGATGGTTCTGGTGATGATCCTGTCGGCCTCGCGCACGCGGTCCGAGCCGTCGCCGGCCTGGACCCACTCGCCGTCGAACTGCCGCTCGAGCTGGATCTTCGTGGCGCCCTTCGCCGGGGTCGAGCGGGTGACGCGGTACCGCTCGTTTCCGACCTGGAACTCGAGCGTCACCGCCATCCGGGGCTGGCCCTGGCTGATCAGCTGGCTCACCCGGTCGCCGACACGTTCGACGCGGCCATAGAGCGCGTAGGTCATTGCGTCGAGCAGCGAGGACTTGCCGGAGCCGGTCGGGCCAGCGATGGCGAACACGTCGAGCGCGGTGAAGTCGATCGGCTGCGCTTCACGGAAGGCGGTGAAGCCCTTGACCTCGAGCCGGAGCGGCCTCATCAGGATCCCTGGCCGATGTCCTCGAGGACCTCGTCGAACGCCCGGACCAGCGTGTGCGGCACGTCGTCCACGCCGTGCTCGCGGCGGTAGTAGGAGAGGAACTGATCGCGCGGCTGGAGCGAGGAGAGCGGCCGGCCCTCGTCCTTCGCCTCCGTGCGCTCGTACCGAAGCGAGACGTCCACCGCGTTCGGCAGCGCGTCGCGGATCTGCGCCGCCATGCCCGGCACGGGGCCGTCGGTCGAGACGAACACGCGCAGGTAGGCGTCCGGCAGATCCCGGCCCTTCGCCAGCACTTCGTCCAGCGAGCCCTCGACGTCAATCAGGCGCCGCCCGGCGAACAGAGGGATCTCGCGAACCTTCGCCGGCCGGCCGGGGCTGGCATCAACGATGGCGACGGACTTCGTCTGTTCCATCTCCCCGAAGTCGAGCTGCAGAAGCGAGCCCGCGTAGCGAGTGGGGGAGGGGGCGCCGCGAACAGCCTGCGGCCGGTGGACGTGGCCCAGCGCGACGTAGCTCGCCGTGGGCGGCAGGCGGGAGGGCGATATCGCGTACTCGATGCCGATGGTGATCTGGTGCTCTCCGCCGCCGGGGATGGCGCCGTCGGTGAACAGGTGGGCCAGCAGGACGTTCACGCGGTCCTCGCGGAACGGCTCGGTCATTGCCGCGAGCAACCGGCCCATGCCCTCGGCGTAGCCCTGATACCACTCCTCGGTGGCCCTGAAAAGGGCGGCGGCGTCCCCGAATCGGCGCTCGGGGACGAAGGGAACACAGGCGACGAGGGCGGCCTCAGTGCCGTCCTGTGCCGGAACCTCGACGAGGCCACCCTGGTCGGGCGGGGTGACTCGCGGGACCACGGTCACCCCGATCGGCGCGAGGAGCTTCGCCAGCGCCTCGAGCCGCAGCGCTGAGTCGTGGTTACCGGGAATGACGACGGCAGGGATGTGGGCCTCGTAGAGACGAACGAGCGCCTCGAAGACGAGCGCGTCGGCCTCCGGAGCGGGGGAGCGGTGGTCGTAAAGGTCGCCCGCGAGGAGGACTGCGTCCACGCCTTCCTGCCGGGCGATCCCGACGACTTCGGTGAGCGCGTCGTCGAACTCCTCGGTCCGCGCCCGCCCGCGAATGGCCCGACCGACATGCCAGTCGCCCGTGTGGAGAAGCCTCATGGGACTACGGTATCTCGCGAGTCCGCCAAATTACAAGATTGTCATTCTCTGGAATTCTGAGTCCTCGAAAGACCCCGCCTACGCTGGCTTAGACTGCTTGTCGTGACCTGGTGGGGCTGGTTCCTCGGTGCAGCCGCGGCAATCTGGCTCGGCGCCGCATTGTGGTTCACCGCCTTCATCCTGTGGCCAGCAAGCGCCTTGATGATTGCTGTCGGCGTGGTGAAACTAGTGCGTAGCCGTCGGCGATCTTCAGCGGTTCCTTCAGATTCAAACTGAGACTCTACCCATTCGCCGGGGCTCGCCGGTTCAAGGCCGTCAGAATGCCGGAGGAGGCGCGGGCCTCTCTCGAGAACCTTCGCAAGGCGATTAGGGCTGCCGCGCCCAAGGCCACCGAGACTATCAGTTACGGATACCGACCTTCAAGCAGCACGGGCCGCTCGTAGCCGTCGGCGCGTTCCCGAACCACTGCAGCTAGTACCCCCTGAGCCCCTCCGTGCTGGAAGCACACAAGGACGAGTTGGAGGCCTACGAGACCTCCAAGGAGACCATCCGCTTCCCGGCCGGCAAGCCGCTCCCCGCCGCTATTGTCAAGAACCTCGTCAAGGCGCGGATCGAGGAGAACGAGGCCCGCGCCCTCAGTCCCAGATGGAGACGATCACCGAGGCGATCAGCAGCCCGACCAGGTGATATCCGGCCGCGATGGCGAACCACGTCATGGGCTGCGGCTTCTTCGGATCGAAGATCCCCGTGACGAACAGGACCGCGGCGGAGATTCCCACCCCGACGACCAGCCCGAGAACGATGCCGTCGGCGAACGAGTCTGAGCCCGTAGCCTTCGCGAGCATCCCGACGGCCAGCGAGGATAGGAGACAGGTGATCAGCGGGCCGATGTAAAGGGCCGGACCCGGGCCGGGCTCATCATCGGTCGTCTCCCAACCCATCGAGCGCTGCCAGGC
>JACDAN010000074.1 GCA_013695385.1 Actinomycetota bacterium
ACGAAGAGCTCGAGCGGCGGGCGCTCCTCCCAGTCGTTCCCCTCGTCGCGCAGGTAGCGGTCGTAGAAGGCGAGCTCGTGCTCGCGGATGACGGTCACTCCGGCCGAGAGGTCGACGTCGCCGCGAAAGTTCTCCACCTCCTCCTCGTGCGACCATGGGCCCATCAGCAGCCGGTTCGGCACCCGGTCGCCGATGGTCGCGAACGAGCGCAGGTGCGAGCCCGAGTAGGGGTCGAACCAGCCGCCCTGCTGGAAGATCGGCACCGTCACGGTCTCGGGGCGGTGGCGGAACTGCTGCCAGTAGGCGTCGTTCTCCTGGTGCTCCCACCACTCGCGCCAGTAGCCCACCTTGCGCCCGATCGCGACCTCGTCGAGCTCGATGAGGGGCAGATGGCGCCAGATCCGGTCGTTCAGCATCAGGTCGCGCGCGCTCGGGCCGGTGATCAGGCTCATCGCGCTCGTCCAGAGGGCGGCCGCGCCGAGCGTGAGCGCGAGCTGGAACGCACCGCCCGTCCAGTAGCCGTCCCAGAAGTAGTCGTCGTGGATCACCTGGGGGGCGATGCACTCGAGGTTCGGGTGCCCCTGGTGCATCAGCTGCCACTGGACGAGCGCGCCATAGCTGCGCCCCCAGGTGCCGATGCGGCCGTTGCACCACTCCTCGCCGGCCGCCCACGTGAGGGAGTCCTGGGCGTCCACGCCGTCCTTGCTCCAGGCCTCGAACTCGCCCTCCGACTCGTAGCGGCCGCGCACGTCCGTGACGACGGCGGCATACCCCCGCTGGGCGAACCAGACGCCCCAGCCGACGAAGCGCTCACGCGTGGACTCGTACGACGTCCACTGGTAGATCGTCGGGTGAGGTCCGCCCGAGAGCGGCAGGTAGACGTCGGCCGAGAGGCTGATGCCGTCGCGCATGGGCACCCGCCGGTCGTGGAGGAGTCGGACGTCGAGGCGAGCGGCGCTAGGCAACGCCGGTGCGCTGCGCGGCGGCCTCGATCGGCGTGCCGGCGAAGTGGCAGGCGGCGACGTGATCGGGGCCCTCGTCGTGCGGGACGAGAAGCGGCTCGACCTCGGCGCAGATCTCCTGTGCAATCGGGCAGCGGGTGCGGAAGCGGCAGCCCGACGGCGGATTGATCGGGCTGGGAACGTCGCCCTCGAGCACGATTCGCTGGTGCTTGCGGCCCGGGATCGGCTCCGGGTTCGCCGAGAGCAGCGCCATCGTGTACGGATGGAGCGGCCTGCGGAAGAGCTCCTCCGACGTCGCGAGCTCGACAATCTTGCCCAGGTACATGACGGCCACCCGGTCGGAGATGTAGCCGACGACAGCGAGATCGTGGGCGACGAAGAGATAGGTGAGGTTGAAGTCCCGTTTCAGCCCGACGAGCAGGTTCAGCACCTGCGACTGGATCGAGACGTCGAGAGCCGAGACGGGCTCGTCGGCGACGATGAACTTCGGCTGCAGGACGAGCGCGCGGGCGAGGCCGATCCGCTGCCGCTGGCCGCCACTGAACTGATGGGGGTAGCGACCCGCCGCCTCGGCGCTCAGGCCGACGCGCTCGAGGACGTCGATCACGGCGGCCTCGCGGCCCTTCCGGTTGATGCCGTGGATCCGGAGGCCCTCACCCACCAGCTCCTTCACCCTCATCCGAGGATCGAGGGAGCCGACCGAGTCCTGGAAGACGATCTGCATGTGGCGCCGCATGGCCTTGAGGTCCCGGCCCCCGAGGCGCAGTACGTCGACGCCGTCGAACTCGATCTCGCCGGCCGTCGGCTCGAGCAGGCGCAGCAGGGTCCGGCCGAGCGTCGACTTGCCGCACCCCGACTCGCCGACGAGCCCGACGGTCTCGCCGCGGAAGACGTCGAGGTCGACACCGTCGACGGCCAGCAACTGTCCGACGGTTCGCTTGAGGATGCCCTTGCGGACCGGGAAGTGCTTCTTGATCCCGCGTGCCCGGAGGAGCACGTCTGCGGGCTCCGGCCCGGGGCCTTGGCCGCCGTCCTCGGGGATGACTTCGGCCTGGACGCTCACGCGACCACTCGAGCGGTTTGGGGAACGCGGCGGCCGCTCTCGCAGAGCCAGCAGGCCGACTCCTGCGGCGGCACCGGCAGGAGCGGCGGGTCCTCCGTGATGCAACGGTCGAACGCGTAGTCGCAGCGGGGCGCGAAGCGGCAGCCCACCGGCCACTCGAGCGGGCTCGGGACGACGCCGCGAATCGCCTTCAGCGGCGTCGAGTAGCGCATGCCGAGCAGCGGGATCGAGGCGAGGAGCGATTCTGTGTAGGGGTGCTGGGGGCTCGCGAAGACGTCCGCGACAGGCCCGCGCTCGACGACGCGCCCCGCGTACATGACGACCACCTCGTCGACCATCTCCGCGATCACGCCGAGGTCGTGGGTGATCAGCAGGATGGCCATCCCGAGCCGCTCGCGCAGCTCTTTCATCAGCTCGAGGATCTGGGCCTGGACCGTCACGTCGAGCGCCGTCGTCGGCTCGTCCGCGATCAGGAGCTTCGGGTTGCAGCTGAGCGCCATCGCGATCATCACGCGCTGCCGCATCCCCCCGGACATCTGGTGCGGATAGTCCTGCACGCGTTGTGCCGGCGACGGAATGCCGACAAGCTGCATCATCTCCACCGCTCGGTCCATGGCGTTCCTGGGGCCGACGTTCTGGTGCAGTTGCACGGCCTCGGCGATCTGATCGCCCACGGTGAACACCGGGTTCAGTGACGTCATCGGCTCCTGGAAGATCATCGAGATATCGTTGCCGCGGATCCTCTCGAGCTCGCTCTCCTCGAGCCCGGCGAGGTCGCGGCCCTCGAAGAGGATGCGCGAGTCCTCCGCGATCCGACCCGGCCGGTCGATCAGGCGCATCACCGAGAGGGCGGTGACGGACTTGCCGCAGCCCGATTCGCCGACGACGCCGAGCGTGCCGCGCTGCGCAATGTCGAAGTCGACCCCGTCGACGGCGCGCAGGAAGCCTTCGCGCGTGTCGAACCCGGTGCGGAGGTTCTCGACCGCGAGCAGGGTAGTCATGCGCGGCGGACTTTCGCAGCGGCCGGCGGGGCGGGAACGTCGATGTGGCGCTCGAGCTCCGCCAGGACGATCGCGGGATCGCGCGTCTGGAGGGCGGCGAGCAGCACGCGATGCTCCTCCACGGTCGCCTCGAAGCTGCGAGCACGCTCGTAGCGATAGAAATAGGCGCGGATCCGCGGCCAGATCGTGCGCCAGATCTGCACGGTGTGCAGCTGCCCCGAGGCCGAGATCACGATCTCGTGAAAACCGAGGTCGGCCTCGACCAGCTTGATCAGGTCGTTCTGCTTCCCCGCCTGCTCCATCAGCCAGATTTGCTTCCCGAGCTCAGCGAAGTCGTCGTCGGTCATCGTCGCGATCGCCCGCACGAAGCTGTAGCGCTCGAGCGTCAGGCGGATCGGGATCAGCACCTCCTGGACCTCCTCGTCGGACACGCCGAGGACGACCGCCCCCCGGTAGGGGAAGGACATCACGAGACCCTCGTTCTCGAGCTGCCGGAGCGCCTCGCGAACCGGACCGCGACTCGTGCCGAACTCCGCCGAGAGCGCCGACTCGATCAGGCGGTCACCGGGCTCGAAGCGGCCGGAGATGATCGCGGTCCGGACGGCCTCGATCACCTGCTTCCCCCGCGGAGTGGTCTTCGCGCCCGCCTCGGCGATCGCGGTCGTCTCGGGGGCTAGGCGCAGGTCGGACGGGGTGGGAGTCGTCATGTCGACAATCTTAAAATGGTTGACAATCTCGGGCGGCGGGCCGTAGTCTATCCATCTCGTTGCGGATCACCAAGATCGAAACGATTGCTGTGCGGACCCCCGTGCGGGAGCCGCTCATCTGGCCGGGTGGCACCAGGCACTCGGCGTCGGGCCTGCTCGTCCAGATCCACACCGATGAGGGGCTCGTCGGTGTGGGCGAGGCGCCCGGACCGACTCTGCCGACGATCCGCACGATGATCGACGCGGAGCTGACGCAGTTCCTGATCGGCCAGGATCCGCTGCGCGTCGAGTGGCTCGTGCACCGGATGGAGGAGTTCACGCGCAACTGGAGCCGGATGGGCGCGTACGCGATCGCCGGTGTCGAGATGGCCCTGCTCGACCTGAAGGGCAAGGTGCTCGGCGTCCCGGTCGCGGAGCTCTTGGGCGGCTTCTGCCGGGACCGCGTTGCGGTCGTCGGCTACCTCTTCATCGACTCGCCGGAGGCGAACGCGCAGAAGGCCGGCGCATTCGTCGACGCGG
>JACDAN010000104.1 GCA_013695385.1 Actinomycetota bacterium
GTCTACATCACGCACAACTCGACGCGCGACGACGCGCCCAACCACATTCGCGTGCGCAAGCGCGTCCCGCGCGAGATCGCAGAGACGTGGGCCTGGATGTGTCCGGCCGGCGTCTACGAGATCCCCGAGGACGCGCCCGCGCACGGGGTCGTCGACGTCATCGTCAACTACACGAACTGCGTGCAGTGCGGCGCGATCACGGCGAAGGGCGGGCGCCTGACGACGCCCGAGGGCGGCGACGGCCCGCTGTACCAGAACACGTAGCGGGGCCGCCCGCCTGCGCCGCGGGCCGACCCATCCCGGGCCGTGGCACCTTTGCAGCGCCACCGGCAGCAAAGACGCCAGCGGCTACCCGATCGTGCGCGGGTCGATCGCCACCAGATCCAGCGGTGGCTGGAGGACGGCCGGCTCCGCGCGATACACCGCAGCGTCTAAGTCTAAGCCGCTCACCCCTCGGTGCGACGCGTCTTTCACGGTGAGAGGCGGTCCAGCGCCGCAGACGCAACGCCCGCCCTCCAGGCGCGAAGGCAACGGCGACGGCCCGTCCGCCGGCGGTTGCCCCCCTCGAGGATGTGGGGTAGCTTCGTCGCGTGGACGAAGAACCCGAGGAGGATCGGTTCGAGCTGCGGCAGAGCACCCTGTCGGACGCGTTGGACGATGCAAATCAGCGAGAGCTGCTCGGTCTTCCGGCAAGCGACGACGAGCCGTGCCCGGTGGTCGTGGAGCTCAACCTCACGCACCAGGGCGGCCTGCGCGGAGCGGAGAAGCGCTTCAGGGAGCTCTACGACGAGCTCGAGCTGCCGGGGACCACGAAGCAGGTCGCGAACACCTACATGGCGTGCACGCTGACGATGAACCAGGTCAAGACCCTCATCGCGCGCGACGAGCAGGCGCCCCAGCAGCGCGAGCGGGCGATCTATCGCATCTGGCCCGACTTCCCGGTGAAGGCGCTCATCGACCGATCCGTGGCAACGGTGAAGGCAGACGCCGCGCGCCGGTCATACGAGGCCAGCGGCACCGACATCACGTGGGCGGTCATCGATTCGGGCATCGATGGCAAACACCCACATTTCACGGCCCTGGAGACGCTGGAGGGTGACGTCCTGACCCTGCACAAGGACTTCACCGAAGGGCCGGACAGCCCGCTGACCGACGAGTTCGGACACGGTACCCACGTCGCTGGGATCATCGCGGGCGGCTGCCCAGAAGAAGGACCGGCGTTCGTGGCGCGCAAGGTGGCGCGCGATACGGCGCGCGATGGGCTCGAGCGCCGGGACAACGTGCCCCCCGTACGGCTCACCGGGGTGGCGCCGCATTGCAAGCTGATCAGCCTGAAGGTGCTTGACAAGGGCGGCCGCAGCCGCTCCATCCAGGTGCTCGAGGCGCTGCAGTACATCCGCGAGAACCTCAACGGAAACGGCAAGCTGCAGCGCGTTCACGGCGTCAACCTCAGCGTCGGCTACGAATTCGACGCCCAGTGGTTCGCCTGCGGCCAGAGCCCACTCTGCGTCGAGGTCGATCGCCTCGTCAGGTCCGGTGTCGTCGTGGTGGTCGCCGCGGGCAACACCGGCTACGGCGCCCAGACGACGGAGGCGGGCCGTGCGAAGACGGGCCTCACGCTCACGATCAACGATCCCGGCAACGCCGCGCTGGCGATCACCGTGGGCGCGACGCACCGCGACAGCCCGCACACCTTCGGCGTCTCGTACTTCTCCTCGAAGGGCCCGACCGGCGACGGACGGTTGAAGCCCGATCTCGTCGCACCGGGGGAGCGCATCACCTCATGCGCCGCGGGCGCCAGCCTGGCGTCGGTCAAGAAGCTCTACGACCTCGACGACGAGCATCCCGGCGCCTACGTCGACGCCAGCGGAACGAGCATGGCGGCGCCTCACGTCTCGGGCGCGGTCGCCGCCTTCCTCTCGATCCGCCAGGAGTTCGTCGGGCGGCCGGAGGAGGTCAAGCGGATCTTTCTCGAGAACGCGACGTCGCTGGGCCGGGAGCGGTACTTCGAGGGGCACGGGATGCTCGACCTGATGCGCGCGATCCAGGCGGTGTGAACCAGGCATGACCGACAGCACGGCAGGATTCCGATTCTGGGGGATCGAGTACGACGACAAGGGCGGCCCTGTTGGCGCGGGCGGACGGCAGCTCGAAGCGGAGCTTGCCTCGTCGGGGGTCATCGACCTCTTCATCATCTCCCACGGCTGGAACAACAACGCCGCGATGGCGCGCCTGTTGTACGACCGGTTCTTCGAAGAGGTCGCCGAGGTCCTGGGCGGCCCGCGGGACACCATCGGCGTGGCCGGCATCACGTGGCCGTCGATGCAATGGCCCGACGAGGAGCTCCCGGGTGCGCGCTTCGGTGGTGCGGCAGGGTTCGACGACAGCCCGGTGGCGCCCGCCGCCGATGACGCCGCGATCGTCGCGGCGCTCAGGGACGTCTACCCGGACCCGGGTGCGCAGGCGGCCCTGGACGAGATCCAGGAGCTGCTCGAGCGCCAGCCCTC
>JACDAN010000115.1 GCA_013695385.1 Actinomycetota bacterium
AGACTCTGCTGCGCGCCTGCGACCGTATCGAGGCGAGCTCTGAGCGGGTAGAGCTGCTCGCCGGGGCGTTCGAGCCCACGCTCGTCCACGGGGGGCTGGCCGGCAAGAACGTCCGTCTCCGCGGCGACGACGTCCTTGCATTCGACTGGGAAGCGGCTGGTTGGGGTTTCCCGGTCACCGATCTGGCGCTGGCCGATCCGGAGTCGTACTGCGCCGAGGCAGCCCGCATCGGCGCCCCGGTCGGGGGATCCTGGTTCGACGCAGCCGCCTCGCTGGGTCGGGTTCTCTGGTGCCTGGCGGCGATCCCCGGAGAGCGCGACCACCTGGCCGCGCCGTGGGCGAGCCGCATCGACGGAAAGCTCGAGTCGTACGCCCACGAGACCGAGGTGGCGCTACAGGATGGTGGCTGGTAGCGCGATCGTCGCCCCCGGCGCCGACGCGGCGGCCCGGGCGTGGCGCGAAGTTTCGGGACAGGAAGCCGGCGACGTGGAGCTCGTCCACGAGCGCGAGAAGTCGAGCGTCTACCGGCTCGATCGACGCATCGTCGCGAAGCGCGCGAAACCCGAGACCGTCGCCGTGGAGCGTGTCGTGTACGAACAGCTGCTTCCGGCGCTGAAGATCAACTCCGGATATCTCGGCTCGTTCGAGGGCGAGGAGAGCCACTGGCTCTTCCTCGATGACGCGGGCGGCGTGCCCTACGAGTTCTACAGCGAGTCGCATCCGGAGGCAGTCGGCACGTGGCTCGGGAGCCTGCACGGGTTGGCGGCCGCGGTCGTCGACGAGTTCGCGCTTCCCGATCGGAGCGTGGGGTACTTCCTCGGCCGGCTCGCGCGGGCCCGGGACGCCGTCGTACGGCGGCTCGGGGAAGAGCGGCTCGATGCGGCCGGCGAGGCGATCCTCCGGCGTGCGATCGAGCAGTGCGACCGCCTGGAGTCGTACTGGCCCGAGCTCGAACGGTTCGAGACGGAGATCCCGCCGACGCTCGTTCACGGCGACTTCGCGGCTTCGAACGTCCAGGTATGGGGCAGTGTGGTCATCGTCTTCGACTGGGAGAAGGCCGGCCGGGGCTTCCCCGCAGTCGACCTCATCCGCGGCCTCGACCTCGCCCGGTACCGGGACGCGTACGGAACGGTCGACGACGAGACCGTCGAGCAGCTGGCGCGCTACGCGAAGATCCTCCGGCCGCTCACCCACGAGTGGGCTCGCAAATCCCCCGAGAAGATCGAGCGATATCACGCCCACATGGGCGATGCGATGGCCGCGCTCGGGTGGGAGTCCTCATGGGAGGCCGACAGGGCGAAGCGCGTTGCGTTCCGTTCGACGTTCCCCGCGGACGAGGAGCTGTGCGGACGCCTGACCGAGGTTTTCGGAGACCGCGTCACGGTGTTCGGGCGCGAGCCGAACCCGCAGCGGAGCACCTTTCCGAGTGAGATCGTCCGCTGCCTCGCGGGCGGCGTGGAGCAGCCTCCGCTCCTCTGCAAGTACGGTCTGAGCCACAAGCACGCTGCACATGGACACCGGGCCGGCTCGCGCTACGAGGCCGACGTGTACGAGCGGGAGCTCGCGCCGAGAGGCCTGGGCCCCTCCTTCTTCGGGGCGACGACGATCGACGACCGAACCTGGATCGTGACCGAGTATCTCGACGGCGCGGTCAGGCTCGACTGGACGGATCCCGTGCCTGCGTTCCTCTCGGCGGCGACATGGGTCGGCGGTTTCCACCGGATGCTCGCTGAAGAACCTCCCGCATTTCTTCGAGCGTACGACCGCGAGTACTACGGCGGGTGGGCCCGGAGAACTCTCTCCTTCGCGGGGCCGCTTCGCGACCGCCACGGCTGGCTCGAGCAGGTGTGCCGCGCGTTCGAGGCGACCGCCGTGCCGCTCCTCCTCGAGTCTCCGACCGTGATCCACGGCGAATACACGCCCCATAACGTCCTCGTCCGCGGCGAGCAGATCCTCCCCGTCGACTGGGAGTCGGCGGCGGTCGCGGCCGGCGAGATCGACCTCGCCGCGCTTTGCGACGGCTGGCCTGCGGACCTCGTGCAACGTGCCGAAGCGGCCTATGTCGAGGCGCGTTGGGCGGGCCTGCCCCCTTGCGAGTTCGGCCGCCGGTTGGCCGCCGCGCGCATGTACTGGGCGCTCCGCTGGCTCGGCGAGCGCGCGGACTGGACGCTCGGCGCGAAGTGCGCGCAGCGGTGGCCTCGCCTCCATGCGGCGGCTGCAGCGCTCGACCTCGTCGCAGGATGATCGAGGAGGCGCTGCTCCGCGCCGAACCGGTGGACGGCGTCGTCCGACTGTCTGCGGCGGGGCCGTTGAGCGCGGATGTGATCGCGAAACCGTTACGCGGGCATCCCGGAGCGACAGAACGGGCGGTCTACGAGACTGTCCTCTCCGAGCTCGGCGTCGACTCTCCCCGGTTCTTCGGCGTGGTCGAGGGTGAAGACGGCACCGTGTGGCTCATCCTCGAAGAGCTCGACGGAGAGCGATTCGATCCAGAGCGCCCTGACCATCGCGCCGCCGCGGGACGATGGCTGGGCCGGCTGCACGCGGCTGCGGCCGCGTCGGACGCGGCGCGGCAACTTCCGGAGAGAGGGTCGCAGCATCACCGGGAGGTGCTCAGAGCCGCTCGCGGCGCGGTCGAGCGAGGGCTGGAGAACGATCGCCTCCCGGTTCGGGGCCGGGCCGCCCTGCTGGTGCTGCTCGACCGGCTATCGCAGGTCGAGGGACGCTGGCCTAAGCTCGAGAAGTGGTTGGCGACGGTGCCGTCGACGCTGGTTCACGGTGATCTCGCGGCGAAGAACGCCAGGGTCCGATCGACGGCAGAAGGACCTGTGTTCGCCGCCTTCGACTGGGAATCGGCGGGATGGGGGCCACCCGCCGCCGATCTCGCAGCCGTGGACGCGAACAGCTATCGCGAGGCCGCCGGCGGGTGGAGCGCGCTGAGGGACGCAGACGTCCCGAGGCTGGCCGCCTGCGGTCGCATGTTCCGAAACGTGGCGCTCGTGGCGTGGTCGCGTCACCACCTCGAGGGAGAATCCGTCGCCTCCGCCGTCGACTTCAAGCTCCGCCACTACGAGAGCTGGCTCGCCGACGACCTCGCGAACCTCCCGTGAACCTCCCGCTGAATTATCCACCCGCCGATCGAGGGACGCTCGTCGTCTGGGGCTACCTCGGCTCGTATCCCTTCGGCGGCATGACCTGGCAGGCGCTGCACTATCTGGCCGGCTTCCGGCGTCTCGGCTTCGACGTCTGGTACGTGCAGGAGTCCGAACGCCCGCTGCTGCACGCCGAGACCTTCGAGCCGACGCGTGAACCGGGGGCCAACGCGACCTACCTGGCGCGATACATGGAGGCAATCGGGCTCGGAGACCGGTGGGTCCTGCGGCCGCCCGGAGCGACGGCCTGCGTGGGCGCCCTCGACCGGGAAGGCCTCGAGCGGCTGTACGCTGGGGCGCGGCTCGTCGTGAACGTCTGCGGCGCGCAGGAGCTCTTGCCGCACCACGACGCGATTGCCAGCCTCGTCTACGTCCAGACCGACCCGGTCTCCGACCAGGTCAGAGTCGCGGCCGGCGACGGCGAGAAGATTCGCGAGCTCGACGCCTACGACTGCCTCTTTACGTACGGAGAAAACCTCGGGGGCGCCGATTGTCCCGTACCGCTCGAGCGCTACGTCTGGCACCCGACCCGCCCTCCTGTCGTCGTGGACTGGTGGGCGACCGGCGAGCCGCCGGAAGAGCGAACGCTGACGACGATCGCCAAATGGCGGCACACGGACAAGGACGTCCGCTGGAACGGGAGCGTCTGGCGTTGGAGCAAGCACCCCGAGTTCGCTCGTTTTCTCCTCACCGCGCAACGGGTCGGCGTGCCACTGGAAATCGCTGTCTCGGCGATCAGCGACGAGGAGCTGGCGGAGCTACGGCGCCATGGATGGCGCACCCGTCCATCAGCCCTCGTGAAGAGCCCGGCGGCCTACCGGCGCTACATCCGGGGATCGCTCGGCGAGTTCACGGCGGCGAAGGAGCAATACGTGGCGACGCGCAGCGGGTGGTTCAGCGACCGCAGTGTCTGTTACCTGGCGGCAGGACGCCCGGTCGTCATGCAGGACACGGGCTTTCGCGACGGGGCCCCGGTCGGGGAGGGCCTCCTGCTGGTCCGCGACCTGGACGAGGCCGTCGCGGCCGTTGACGACCTCGTTGCTCGGTACGGGCGCCACGCAGCCGCTGCGAGGGCGATTGCCGAAGAGCATTTCGCCGCCGAGCGCGTCCTCGGGGATCTCCTGACCTCGGCCGGGGTCGAGTGATGCCGACCGTCTGCGTCTCCGCGAGCATCTCCTACTTCAATCGCTCCGGCGGGCACCCCTGGCTGTATCTCAGCTGGGTGCACGGGCTCGAGGACGTGGGGTGTGACGTGATCTGGCTCGAGAACGTCGATCCCGCCCGGTTTCCCGACGGGCTCGACGACTTTCTCGCCGCCGTCGAAGGGGTCCTCCGCAAGCACGACGTCCGGGCGCGGGTCGCGCTCGCCTCGGCGACAGGGGCGCCGCTCCCATGGGACGGCCTCGACGGCTACCTCACGCTGGACTCCGCGACGGCCGAGGCCGATCTCTATCTCAACCTCGCCTACCACTTCGACGAGGGCGTGGTCGGGCGGTTTCGCCGCTCGGCATTCGTCGATCAGGATCCGGGAGTCGTGCAGCTGTGCCTGAGCGACGGCACGCTTCGCGTCGCGGAGCACGACCTGTACTTCACCATCGGCGAGACCGTCGGCCGCCGCGGGTCGCGGATCCCTGACTGCGGGCTGCCATGGCTGCGGACGAGGCCGCCGGTCTCGCTTCGCGCCTGGCCTCGTGTGAACGGCGGCGGCGACCGGTACACGACGGTGTCGAACTGGTGGGGCTCCGACGAGTGGGTCGAGCTCTACGGGGAGCCGGTAAGCAACGAGAAGCGGACGGCGTTCCTGGAGTTCATCGACGTTCCGGCTCGGACGGAGGCCGAGATCGAGCTCGCGCTGACGCTCGGCCCCTGGGACGTCGACGAGGCGGAACGCAAACGTCTCGAGAGCCACGGCTGGCACGTCCGCCCGCTATGGGAGGAGACGTGGGGGCCGGCCGAATACCGAGCGTACGTCCAGGGATCCCGCGGTGAATTCAGCTGCGCGAAGCCGCTCTACGTTCGACTGGAGACCGCGATGATTCACGATCGCACGCTGCACTACCTGGCGAGCGGCAAGCCGGCAGTCGTCCAGCACACCGGTTCGAGCGAGTATCTCCCCGACGCCGAAGGGCTCTTCCGGTTTCGGGACATCGACGAAGCCGCGAGCGCGCTCGCAGCCGTCGAGGCCGACTACGACGCCCAGTGCGCGCACGCTCGGGCGCTGGCACAGGAGCACTTCGCAGCCGATGCGATCGCGTCCGAACTGCTCGAGCGGGCGCTCGACTGACGCGATGGCTCCGCTGAAGCTCGTCGTCCTCGGCACCCTCGCGGCCAACCCGTACGCCGGGATGGCATGGATGCACATGCAGATCGCGGTCGGGCTGCAGCGGCTCGGCCACGACGTCCACTACCTCGAGACGAGCTCGAACTGGCCGTACGACCCGATCCGGGGACAGAAGGTCTGCGACTCCCGTTACGCACTCCCGTATCTCACGAGGGTGTGCGAATCGTTCGGCCTCGGCGATCGTTGGGCCTACCGGCGCAGCTATTCCGACCGCGCCTGGTTCGGCCCCGCGGCGACCGAAGGGGAGCGGCTGCTTCGCGAGGCCGACGCTGTCCTCAACGTCGCCGGCGCCACGCGCCTCTCCGAGGACGGCCTCCAGGCGAGCCGCCTCGTCTACCTCGGCACCGACCCGGTGTACCACGAGGTGACCTACCGCGCCGGAGACGAGGAGACGCGGGCGATCGTCGACGAGCACGACGACGTCGTCACCTACGGCGAGAACATCGGAACCCCGGTGACGCCGGTCGAGCCCCTTCCACGGCAGCGCGCCACGACCCGCCAGCCCGTGCTGATGGACCTGTGGCTCGACGGTCCCCCTACCCGCGACGAGTTCACGACCGTCGCGAACTGGCGACAGGAGGGACGGGAAGTCGAGCTCGATGGAGAGCGGTACCTGTGGAGCAAGGATGCCGAATTCCTGAAGTTCGTAGATCTGCCCAGGCGTTCGGGCAGACGGCTCGAGCTCGCGATGAACCTCGCACGGCCGGAGACGATTCGCTACGGAGAGGGGGAGCCGGTTCGGGCGTGGGGCGTCGACGAGCAGGCGTACGCGCTTCTCGAAGAGTCCGGCTGGGCTCTCGCGGACGCGCGTGAGTTCACAAGCGATCCCTGGCCGTACCGCGACTACGTGCAGGCTTCGCGCGGTGAGTTCACAGTTGCGCGAGACCTCCATGTTCGGCTCCGTAGCGGCTGGTTCAGCGAGCGGAGTGCCTGCTACCTCGCCGCGGGCCGGCCGGTCGTCGCCCAGGACACCGGGTTCGATCAAGTGCTGCCGACGGGGGAGGGGCTGTTCTCGTTCCGGACGATGGACGATGTCCTCGAGGCGTTCGAGGCGATCGACGGGGACTACGAGCGCCACAGCCAGGCGGCCCGCCTCCTTGCGGAGGAGTACTTCCGCGCCGAGACCGTGCTCGCCCGACTGCTCGCGGATCTCGGCCGCTGATGCGGCGCCTGATCGTCAACGCGGACGACTTCGGGAGGACTGCCGGCGTGAACAGCGGAATCCTGCGAGCGCATGAGCAGGGGATCGTCACGAGCGCGAGCCTGATGGTCCGGCAGCCCGCAGCGGACGAGGCCGCAGAGTACTGCCGAGCCGCGTCGAAGCTCTCGCTCGGCCTGCATGTCGACCTGGGCGAGTGGCGGTTCGAGGGCGGCGAGTGGGCTCCGCTCTACGAGACCTCGGACGATGGGGTCGAAGCCGAAGTCGATGATCAGCTGGGCGAGTTCAGGAGGCTCGTAGGGCGCGATCCGACCCACCTGGACTCACACCAGCACGTCCACCTCCGTGAGCCCGCCCGCTCGGCGCTTCGCGCGATTTCCGATCGCCTCGGCGTGCCACTGCGCCATTTCGGGCCTGTTCGATACTGCGGCGACTTCTACGGGCAGACCGAGATCGGCGAACCGCTGCCCGAGGCCATCACCGAGGAGGGGTTGACTGCGATTCTCACGCGGCTTCAGGACGGCGTGACGGAGCTCTGCTGTCATCCCGGCGATCCCGAGGACCTCGTGTCGTCCTATCGATCCGAGCGGGCCGTTGAGACAGCCGTGCTCTGCTGCGAGGGGATTCGTCGAGCGATCGAGCGAAACAGCATCGAGCTCTGCTCGTTCGGAGACGTATGAGCAGGACGCTCGTCGTCGGCTGGTTCAGCTTCGACCAGATGGGAGCCACTGCTGGCGACCTGCTCGCGCGGGACATCGTCCGCGGCTGGCTCGAGGACGCCGGTCACAGGGTGGACATTGCCGTCGCACCTCCGTTTTCGGGAGGGGTCGACTGGCGTGAAGTGGATTCGCACGCGTACTCGCACGTCGTCTTCGTTTGTGGTCCGTTCGGCAACGGGCCACCGGTGGACGAGTTGCTGGAACGCTTCAGCGGCGTCCCGCTGATCGGCGTCGACCTGACGATGCTCGAGCCGCTCGAGGCGTGGAATCCGTTCCAGCTGCTGCTCGAGCGCGACAGCTCTCGGGCAGTCCGCCCCGATCTTGCGTTCCTCGCCGAACCGGATCCGGTCCCCGTGGTCGGTCTCGTTCTCATCGGCAAGCAGCCCGAGTACGGTGACCGCGACCAAAACCAGGCAGCGGCGGATCTGCTCCGCCGACTGCTCGGCCGCCGCGCGGCGGCCGTGGTTCCGATCGACACCCGACTGGACGAGAACGCCACCGGCCTCCGGACTCCGTCCGAGATCGAGTCGCTCATCGGCCGGATGGACGTCGTAGCGACGACCCGGCTGCACGGACTGGTGCTTGCGCTCAAGCAGGGCGTTCCGGCCGTCGTGATCGACCCCGTCGCAGGCGGCGGGAAGATCATGCGGCAGGCGGAGGTGATCGGGTGGGAGCGGGCATTCCGGGTCGATGAGGTCTCCGACGCGATCCTCGACCATGCGTTCGATGCCTGCCTCGCGGGCGAGGCTGGGGATCGCGCGCGCGCCTGCGCCGACCGTGCCCGCGAGCACCTGAGTGACGTCCGCGGACGGTTCCTCGCGGAAGTCGGTTAGCGGGCAGCTACAGACGCCGCCGTCCCCCGCGGCCCAGCGCCTCCAGAGCGAGAAGCAACACGACGGCGCCGAGCACGGCGAGCAGGAACGGGCCGAGGTCCCACGCGAAGCGCACGTCGCGCTCGAGGATGGCCTCGCCGCCCACGCCGCCGATCATCGCGCCGACGATTCCGACGGCGAGCGTGGGGAGGCAGCCGGCCGCCTGCCGCCCGGGCGTGATTGCGCGGGCGACGAGTCCGGCGAGCATCCCGAAGAGGATCCAGGAGAAGAGGCCCACAGCGCGTGGAGGCTAGATGAGCCCTCCGACAGCGGCCGCTACGTCAGAGGAGTGCCCGCGATGCACCCCGCCCCCGACAGCGGGCTCGGAGGCTGGATCGCCGAGCGTCCGCTGAACATGAGGAGCACCGCCGCGTTCTCGTCGCCGTCGCCGGTCAGACCGAGGCGGCAGAAGACCGTCCGGTCGCCGGAGGAACGGAACCGCAGCCAGGCCAGCTGGAAGAGCTCGCCCGTCGAGAGGTCGGTGGCGAGAGGCTTGACGAGCTCGTCGCCGATGAACGGCAGCCGCAGATAGGTCCCGAAGCTGACCATCTCCGAGAGCGTGGCCTGGAGGACCTGCTGTTGCCGGCCCACGCGGTTCAGGTCGCTTTCGCCGGGGTCGAGGAGGTTCGTGCGAATGCGCGAGTAGAGGAGGGCGCGCCGGCCGTCCATCTCCTGCACCCCGCGGCCGAACCGCCAGCCGCCCCACCGTTGGCACCGTTCGGTGCTGCGGTACGGGCACTCGACGTTGGTGACTGCGGGCTTCGGGACGTCGACCGAGACCCCACCAAGCGCGTCGATCACGTCCCTGAACGACGGGAAGTCGAGGAGGATCACGTGGTTGACGTCGATTCCGAGCGATGAGCGGATCGTGCGGATCGCGAGCTGGGTGCCGCCGAGCGGCAGCGACGAGTTGATCTTTTCGTGGCCGTAGCCCGGCACGTCGACCTCGAGGTCGCGAGGAATCGAGAGATAGGTGACCCGCGTGTGATCCGGATCGGTGCGGATGAGCATGATCGAGTCCGCCAGGCGGGTCGTGCGACGGGTCGGATGATTCGAGCGGTCGCTTCCGAGGACGAGCGTGACCCCCGGCTCCGAGAGCATCCAGCCGCTCTGCGGGACGAGCTGGGCCTTCGCCCGGTCACCGAGGCGCTCGTTGGCCTCTTGGATCCCGCTGCGGACGGCGAGATAGCCCGCGACCGTCCAGCCGATCGTCAGCAGGATCAGGCCGAGGATGGAGAGGAACGTGATCCTCCCGACACCCCAGCGCCTCGCGCGTTTGACCGGCCCGGGACCTGCGTACCGAGCCCGTCCGCTGCCGCTCCGGCTCGGCTTTTTCTGCCGGTCCGGCTTGGTCAGTCTCGGGAGGGTTGGGACGCCGCCCCTGGCCCGGCCGCCGCGGTAAACGCGGTACGGCTTGTCTTCGCGGGCCATTCGGCGGGGTATCGTAGCCGCCGCTCGTGACTGCCCACCGCGCCATCGGGGTCGACGTAGGCGGCACGAAGATTCTTGCCGGGGTGCTGGCGCGCGACGGAACGGTCGAGCGGCAGGAGACTCGCGTGACGCCGATCGCCTCGCAGGACGAGCTCCTGGCAGAGCTCGACTCGCTCGTGGAGTCGCTGCTGGACGACGATGTGGCGGCTCTCGGCTTTGGACTGCCGTCGACCATCGACCAGCGCTCGGGCCGTGCGGTCACCTCGGTTCACGTTCCGCTCGCCGAGGTCGATTTCCGGGATCGGATGGCCGGTCGCTTCGGGCTCCCGACCGGGATCGACAACGACGGAAACGCCGCGGCGATTGCGGAGTGGCAGCTGGGGGCGGGTCGAGGAGCGTCTCACCTCGTCCTGTTGACGCTCGGAACCGGGATCGGCGGGGGCCTCATCCTCGACGGGCGGCCGTTCCGAGGCTCGGTCGGCGCAGGAGCCGAGCTGGGCCACATCGTGCTCGACTACGGCGGGGCCGCCTGCGGCGGCGGCTGTTCGGGGCACGGTCACTTCGAGGCCCTCGCTGC
>JACDAN010000123.1 GCA_013695385.1 Actinomycetota bacterium
CGGCGAGGAGGCCTTCGGGCTGACGGCCGACGTCACGCACGTGGGCCGCGGCATCGCCGCCGACGTACGCCTGGACGACCACACGGTCTCCGCGCGCCACGCGATCGTCGTGCTGCGCGGCGAGAAGCTGCGCATCCTCGACGACCGCAGCACGAACGGCACGTCGGTCAACGGCCGCCGCGTCGACGAGGCCGAGCTGCGCGACGGCGACGTCGTCGTCCTCGGGCGCGTCGTGCTGACCTACCGCGACCTGCGCTAAGCCTGAATCCACGATCCTCGGTGGATTCAGGCTAAGCCGGCGGGCGGCGCCCGGATCGAGCTACTTCAGCCGCTCGAGGCGTCGGGGTGAGACTGCAGGATCTCCTCGCCGGCCTCGCCGGTCCGGACGCGGTAGGCCTCCTCGACGGGCAGGACGAAGACCTTGCCGTCGCCGACGCCGCCGGTGCGCGCATGCTGGAGGATCGTGTCGACGACCAGCCGCACGTCGCCGGCGGCGACGACGCACTCGATCTTGACCTTCGGGCGCAGGTAGTTCGTCAGCTCGGCGCCGCGGTAGCGCTCGGTGATCCCCTTCTGGCGGCCCGAGCCCTTGACCTCGCTCACCGACAGCGATGGAAAGCCCTTCACGAGCAGGTCGGCGCGGATCGGTTCAAACGCCTCGTGGCGGATGTAGGCAATCACCATCTTCATGCGGTCACCTCAAAGATCGGGACGACGGGAGCGGGGAAGTCGGCGGCTGCGCGAGCCACCGGGCACGGCCACCGTACCCCACACCGGCACGGGGCCGGGAGCGAACCCGGCCGCGAGCGGACCCCGCGAGTTCCGCTAGTGGGTCCACTAGACCGGCTGGGCGACCGGCCGGTCCTCCGTGACGTGCGTCTCGGTGCTGACGAGGATCGCGCCCTCGCCGGTGGCGTAGGCCTCCTCGCCGTGGTGGATGATGTCCATCCCGACCGCCTCCTCGTGGTCGCTGCCGCGCAACGGCGTGACGGCGCCGATGAGCTTGAGCAGCGCGTACGTCATCGCGAACGCGTACGCGGGTGCGGCGACCGCCGCGACGAGCTGCGACCCGAGCTGGCCGGCGTCGCCGTAGAACAGGCCGTCGGCGACGCCGTTCCACGACATCTCCGCGAAGAAGCCGATGAAGAGGATGCCGGTGAAGCCCGCGATTCCGTGGGCGGCGAGCACGTCGAGCGTTTCGTCCACCCGCGTCCGCGGCCGCCAGACGATGACCGCGTAGCTCGGCAGCGCGACAAGCGCGCCGAGCACCATCGCCCACCCGGGGCTGATGTAGCCGCCCGCGGGCGTGATCCCGACGCAGCCGACGATGATCGCGGTGGCGGCCCCGATGGCCGTCACCTGCCTGCCGCGGATCAGGTCCAGCGCGAACCAGACGACGAGTGTGCAGGCCGGGCACAGCAACGTGTTCGTGAACGCGAGCACACTCGAGTTGCCGGTCGAGAAGCCGCTGCCGCCGTTGAAGCCGAACCAGCCGAACCAGAGCAGGCCCGCGCCAATCAGCACGTAGACCGCGTTGTGCGGCAGCAGCGCCTGCCGCCCGTAGTCCTTCCGTGCCCCGACGACCAGCGCGGCCGCCAGGGCCGAGAAGCCGGAGCCCATCTCGACCGGCACGCCGCCGGCGAAGTCGCGCGTCCCGCCCTCGATCAGCCAGCCGCCCCCGAACGCCCAGTGCGCCAGCACGGCATAGACGAGCACCGACCACAGAGCCGCGAAGACGAGGAACGCCCCGAACCGCATCCGCTCAACGACGGCACCCGATACGAGTGCGGTCGTGATGATGCAGAAGGTCGCCTGGAAGGCGAAGAAGACCAGGTGCGGGATCGTGGTCCCGTCGCGGGGCTCGAAGGTGACGTCATTCAGGAAGGCGTGGCCCAGCCCGCCGATCAGATCGCCGTCTCCGTCGAAGGCGAGCGAGTAGCCGACAAGCGCCCACGTGACCCCGGCGACCGCGATCGCGGCGATGCACATCATGAACGTGTTGAGCGTGTTCTTCGAGCGCACGAGGCCGGCGTAGAAGAGCCCGAGCGCGGGCGTCATCATGAGGACGAGGGCGGTGGCGGCGAGCATCCAGGCCGTGTCGCCCGCGTTGACCTGGGCGGCCGCCGCCAGGCTCGGCACGTCCGTCACGAGCCCACCGGAGTCACGGCACCGTGGCCGGTTTCGCCCGTGCGGATGCGGACCACCCGCTCCAGAGGCACGACGAAGATCTTGCCGTCGCCCACCTCCCCGGTCCGCCCGCCCTCGCAGAGGGCATCGATCGCCGGCTGAACGAACGGATCCGAGACGGCGATCTCGAAGCGGACCTTGTCGGAGAGTCCCATCTTCACGGTCGTGCCGCGGTAGGTCTCGACCCTGTCGAGCTCACCTCCGTGCCCCTGGACCCGGCTAAGCGAGAACCCGCGCACATGGGCGCGGTAGAGGGCCTCCAGCACGTCGTTCGCCTTCTCCGGGCGAACGATGCCGATCACGAGCTTCACAATCCCGCTCCTTCCTGAGGTGAACGCCGGCCGTCGGCTACCCCGGTGCTCCACGAGGCCAGGGTCCCGCGCTTGTCGGCGGCCCTGAGCTCGTTGAACCCGCCCAGCGGCTCGCCGTCGACGACGATCTGGGGAAAGCTCGTGAGGCCGGTGACGTCCGCCAGCTCGGCCTGCAGCTCCGGGTGCTCACCGAGGTTGACCTCCTCGAAGGCCACGCCCCGCTTGGCGAGAAGAGACCTCGCGTGAACGCAGAAGGTGCAGGAGTCGGTGGAGAAGAGAATGACCCGGCTCGGCACTTCGGCCGAGTATAGGAGGCCCCTGGGAGCTAGATGTCTCAGGCCACCGGCGCGGGGCTGCCGCCCGGCGTGCGGCGCAGATAGCCGAAGACCTCTCGCAGGAGATCACGCTCGGCGAGCACCGTCGCGAGCACCGTGACCGCCACGAAGGAGCAGAATTCGGCGAGCGCCGCGACCGAGGTGCGCTCGCCTGACTCGAGTAGCCGCGCCAGCAGCACCACCGCGACGCCCGGAAGGACCGGCAGCAGCGCACGCGCGGCGTGGCGGGCCATCTTGAAGCCGTCGAAGATGCGGACCAGGTAGTAGGTCCGGCCGACGACCGCCGAGAAGCCGTAGACCGCCATCCCGAGCGCGAAGCCCGACAGGCCGTCGAGCGCCAGGAGGGGAATGGCCACGGCAAGGAAGAAGATCGTCGAGAAGGTGGAGACGGCGGCGATCGGCTTCGTGTCCCCCCGGGCGCGGAAGAAGGCATCCCAGTTGAAGCCGACGTGGCTGAAGGCCGAGATCAGCCCATAGGCCTGCAGCAGGCCGACGGCGGGCTCCCATTTCTCGCCCAGCACGAAGGCGACGAGATCCGGCGCGAACAGGAGGAGCGACAGGCCGAACGGCACGCCCCAGATCAGGACCAGCCGGTTCGACTTCACGAAGGTCTCGAAGAGCAGCTCCGTCTTGTCGCGCACGGCGCAAACGGCTGGGTAGATCGTCTGGGTGACCATGGCATCGACCTTCTGGGTGAAGGCGATCACGGCGCCCGCCAGGGTGATCGCGCCCGCCGCCGCCAGCCCCACCTTCCACTCGCCGACGAGTATCGGCGCCTGCACGACCACCAAGCGGTTGAGGTTCGCCACAACGAGCGGCCAGGAGAACGAGAGGTAGTCGCGGACTCCGCCACCGAGCCGCAGCCGCGGCCGGTAGGGC
>JACDAN010000125.1 GCA_013695385.1 Actinomycetota bacterium
GGACTCTCCACCGCCAGGTACACCTGGGCGAAGGCAAGGAGCAAGAGGACGGCGAAGCAAGCCCACGTGACGGGCGACGTGCCGCGGGTCCCGGGTGACGCGTCGAATTCCCGCGAAACACGCCACCGTCCCTGGGGAACGAGTGTATAGACGGCGCACACCAGGGTCAGGCCGAGGGCCACCATGGGCCGGGAGGGATGCGAGAAGCCCCGCCAGGCACCGATGATGGGAGTCCCCACCGGCCGGGGCCGGGCCAGCACGACCTGGACGAGCGATGTGAGCCAGATGCCGAAGAGGCCGCAGGCACCCATCACGATGACGTGGCGGAACCGGCGGAAGGCCAGGGCGACGGCCACGATGCACGCCTGGAAGGCCAGGATCGTCCTGTCGTCGCCGAGCCACTGCACTCCCCTCATCACCCGGTTCAGGCTCGGCGTTCGTAGCTCGCCTACCTCCCTGACGATGGCCCGGTCCACCACGCCGACGCTCGGCCGCTGGCCGGTGACGAAGAGGAAGAGCCAGTACGCCAGGACCACGCCGGCGAAGGCGGCCCACAACAGGCCGCTGCGCCGCAGCTCGTTGGGTAGCGGCGGCGGGGCGCCCGACGGGCGCCGGCGGGTGGGGCGGACCCTCGGTGGCGGGTTGTGGTCGTGGGACAATGCCGCGGTGCGGCTTCCGCCTCTGCGCCGCCTCGGCGCCTCAGCCATCGCTCTGTGCCTCCTGATCGCCGCGTGCAGCGGGGGCGGGAGCAAGGAGCGCGGCGCGACCACGACAGGCAACGCGGTCATCGTCGGGTCGTTCGCCTTCTCCGAGAGCGGCACCGTCGGAGAGCTCTACGCCCAGGCTCTCGAGGCTGGCGGATTCCCCGTGCAGCGGGCACCGGGGCTCGGTTCCCGTGAGGTGGTGGAGCCCGCCCTCGAACAGGGGGCGCTCGACGTCGTGCCCGAGTACCTGGGGACGGCCCTGCAGTTCCTGAGCGGGGGAACCCTGGCGGGGGACGAGCTGGCCGACACGGACGCCCTTCACCGGCGCCTCCAGGCGGCCTTCGAACCGAAGGGGATCACCGTGCTGACGCCCGCCCCCGCCCAGAACCGCAACGGTGTGGCCGTCACCCGCCCCACGGCGGCGCGCCTCAACCTGGGCCGGGTCAGCGACCTCGCGCCGGTGGCCCGCGACCTCGTGTTCGGCGGCCCACCCGAGTGCCCGGAACGGCCCTTCTGCCTCGTCGGGCTGCGGTCGACCTACGACCTTGGGTTCAAGGAGTTCCGCGCTCTCGACGCCAGCGGAGCGGACACCGTGGCCGCCCTGGCCGGCGACGAAGTCGACGTCGCCCTTCTGTTCACCACCAGCCCGTCGCTCTCGACCGAGAACTTCGTGCTCCTCGAAGACGACCGGCGTCTCCAACCGGCCGAAAACCTCGTTCCCGCCGTGCGTACCGATGCCCTGCGCCGGCACGGCGAGCGGTTGCGCGAGGTGCTGGACGGCGTGAGTGCCCGGTTGACCACCGAAGACCTGGTCTCGCTCAACCGGAAGGTCGACGTGGAGCGACGCCCGGTGGCCGAGGTGGCGCGCGAGTGGCTCGCCGAACGGGGGCTCGGCCCGCGATGATCGCCGTTCTTGCGTCCGCACCCGACGCGTCACGGTGGCACCGACCCTGTGGACCCTGTCGGGCCGTGCTCCCTGGGCCCTGTCGGGCCGTGCTCCCGGGCGCGGTGGCGGGGCAGCCGGACGTCGCGGATCTCCTGCATCATGGCCGGCCATCAGGATCACCGTCGGCGGTCGCGGCGAGAAGGCGACTCCCGCGCTCGATCCGCCCATCAGGGAGGTGAGCTCCTCGTTGACGATCTTCACGACCTGCTGACCGGGGTTCAGCTGGCCCAGCACATCGGAGCCCAGCGAGCGCTCCTTGACCGTCGCGGTGAACGACTTGACGACCTTGAAGTTGACGTCCGCCTCGAGCAGCGCGAGGCGGATCTCACGCATCGCGGCGTTGATGTCGGCCTCGGTCAGCGTTCCGCGCGAGCGGACGTCTGCGAGCGTGGCCTGCAACTTCTCTGAGAGCGTGTCGAACACGGCCCGCCAGCTTAGCCGCGCGTCGCTCCCGGCACGGCCGCGCGCCGGGACCCGTCACGCCGCGACTGCGACATGACGAGCCCTGCGCGACCCTCGAGCTCCCTCAGCCGGTCAGGAGCGCGATCAGGATCACGATGACCGCCAGCCCTGCGCCACCGAAGATCAAAAGCTTTCTGCCGAAATCGTTCTCCATGTTCTCTCCTCCTATTCGCACGACGGGTTCGAGACGGACCGCGCCCCCCTCCGGCGGGCCGACCCGCACCTGCACGGTACGTTGTAGCGCCGTCGGACGTCTGAGGCAAGTTCCGCGTCGCCCGTCAGGCGCGGCGCGCGAGCGTGATGCCGTCGCGCACGGTCAGCATGACGTTGACGACGCGCTCGTCGGCCGTGACGTGCTCGTTGAACGTGCGCAGCGCGGCCGTCGAGTCGCTGTCCTCGGCCGACGGGGGACCGGCCACGCGGCCGCTCCACAGCACGTTGTCGACGACGATCAGGCCATCCCGCGACAGCTTCGGCAGCACGGCCTCGTAGTAGTCGAGGTAGCCCGTCTTGTCGGCGTCGATGAAGACGAGGTCGAAGGGGCCGTCGAGCCCGTCGATCGTCTCGAGCGCCGGGCCACGGCGCACCTCGATGCGGTCGGCCATGCCGGCGGCGGCGATGTGGCGCTCGGCGACGTCGGCGTGCTCGTCGGAGAGCTCGCACGAGACGATCCGCGCATCCGCGATCGGGTCCAGCGCCGCGGCCATCGACAGCGCGCTGTAGCCCGAGAACGTGCCGATCTCGAGCACCAGCCGCGGCCGCGACATGAAGACGAGGAACTCGAGAAAGCGCCCCTCGACGTCGCCGGTGAGCATGCCTGGCGAGCTCAGCGTCGCTCGGGTCTGCAGTGCCAGCGCCCGCAGGTGCTCGGCCGGCGGCGTCGTGTGAGCGGCGGCGTAGGCCTCGACCTCATCTGCGACGAGGTCGGGGCTCAACGTTGAGACACCGAAGATCGGCTCACAGCGCCGGCGGCACCTGCGGCGGAGCGGGCTTCACGGCGCCGGCGATCGCGCCGCCGATGTTGCCCAGCGCCTGGCTGAACTCCGACGGGATGATGAAGATCTTGTTGGCGTCGCCCTGTGCGAGCTTGGGCAGCATCTGCAGGTACTGATAGGACAGCAGGCCCTCGTCGGGGTCGCCGGAATGGATCGCCTGGAAGACGGTCTCGATCGCCTTCGCCTCGCCCTCCGCGCGCAGGATCGCGGCTGTCCGCTGGCCCTCTGCGGTCAGCACGGCGGACTGCTTGGCGCCCTCGGCGTTGAGGATCTGCGACTGCTTGGAGCCCTCCGCCATGAGGATCGCCGCGCGGCGGTCGCGTTCGGCGCGCATCTGCTTCTCCATCGCCTCCTGAATCGAGGCGGGCGGGTCGATCGCCTTGACCTCGACGCGGTTGACGCGGATCCCCCATCGCCCGGTCGCCTCGTCGAGCACGGTGCGCAGCTGGGAGTTGATCGTGTCTCGGCTCGTCAGCGCCTCCTCGAGCGTCATCCCGCCGATGACGTTTCGCAGCGTCGTCACGGTCAGCTGCTCGATCGCCTGCAGCGGGTTGGCGACCTCGTAGGAGACCGACTTCGCGTCGGTGATCGTGAAGTACAGGACGCTGTCGATCTGGATGCCGACGTTGTCGCCGGTGATCACGCCGGCGGGCTTGAACGTCACAACCTGCTCGCGTAGGTCGATCATCGCGCCGACGCGGTCGACGAACGGGATCACGACCGCCAGACCCGGCAGCAGCGTGCGCTGGTAGCGGCCGAAGCGCTCGACGACACCGGCCCGAGCCTGCGGGATG
>JACDAN010000145.1 GCA_013695385.1 Actinomycetota bacterium
GGCAAAGCCCGTTGCGCCGCGACTAGAGCAGCTCCGCCAGGGGAAAGCTGCGGTGACGGCGGGGCGGGACGAGGAAGTTCTGCCGGTGCGTGGTCCGGAGAACGGAGTTTAGGCCCTGCGCGCGAGAGCGGTTCGGAACAGGTAGCCGTTTCCCATCGGGAAGGAAACCGTCCATCGCCAGTCGATTCCGGCGGAAGTCGTCGCTAGACGGGTTGAAGCTGATGAAGTGGAGCCCCGCCTCGGGCTGCTCCCCTTGCCGGTCGCGATCCGGGTCTGCCGTCCAGAAGAACGGGTTGTCGAGCGTGTTGAAGTCGGCTCGCTGAGGGATGGCGTTTCCCTTCCTGTAGAGCTCCCCGTCGGCGCCGCGGATGTCCATCGCTAGGCGCGAGGTCGGCTGGATCGACGCGCTGTGCCCGATGGTGCCGAACCGGCGGAAGTCACCCTCCAGATCCGGCTGGAAAACGGCGTCCTCGGGCGCCTGCTCGAGTGTCTGAGAGCCTTCGCGGGCCTCCAAGCGCGGCCGGAAGGTCGTATCGACTCGCTCGCGGAAGTCAAAGTCGAGGTACCAGGCCTCGACGTTCTCGAACAGGTGAGACAGGTGCATGTGCGTCCCGCCGCGGAAATACCCCTCTCGAACGTCGACGAGCCCGAGCGTCTCGAAGTTCGCGATGCGCGACTGGCCCTGCGTGTGCCGCTGGGTCGAGGTGAATCCGAGAAAGAGTTGGGCGCCATCCGGGATCAGCTCGGCGCCCTGGATTCCCGCAGCAGTTGCCATGGCCTTCGGCAGCCCGGGGCCGCCGTGGAAGCCCCCGCCCTGGAAGCCCTTGCGGATACTCGTCAGCTCCAGCATCCCGGCCGTCGACTCGAAGAGGCGGCGCGCCCCATCGGCGACGTTTGTCCGGTGATCGCTCCGAAGGAGAAAGACAACGTCGTTGTCTTCGAGAACGGTGTCTCCGGGGTCGCTCGGGAAGCGGGTTGCACCGAGGAGCGCCGATGTGGGGCGATCCGCGCTCTCCGACGCACGCCGGTCGATCGGGAGGTGCCCGTCGGCGAGCGCCGGAACGAACCGGCGAAAGTACGGCAGGCCCCACGCCGCGGTGACGGCAAGCCCTGCCGGGGTGATCGCGTAGCGGCTTTCGAGGTCGCCCAGGGCCCGCTCGAGGGTGCCCTGCGCCTCGAGGAGGTCGCGGCGGCGCGGCTCCACCCGGAGCTTCGCGGTCACGACCTGGTGGTGCAGCGGCGGCTCGATCACCTCGACGCCCTCGTGCTCGACGACCTTCATCCCCGCCAGCAGGTGCTGTTCGGCAGGCCGCTCGAAGAGCTCGGCCCTCTGGGGCGAGTCGGTCAGCTTGTCGACGAGCTCGTAGATCCCCGCTGCCCCGAGCGCCCCGGCAGCAGCACCGCCGAGCAGCTCCTTCCGTGTGAGTCTCACGACTAGGCCGTGGGGCGGACGACCTCGAGACCGCCGACGATCCGGTCGAGGTTCTGCAGCACCCGGCGGAAGGTGAGCGGGGGAGCGACGTGCTCGCTGACCGTGTAGAGGTTGCCGTCTTCGCGCCAGAGGTACGTGACGTGCCACTGATCCGCGTCGCGCGAGACGGTGTAGACCGTCACCTTCCGGTCTCCCACCTTGCGTGTGCCCTGCGGATCGCTGAAGCACGGAACGGAGCGACGCCGGGTCTTCCCGCCCGTCGACCGGGTCTCGACGCAACGCGGAACGGCCTTTCTCCCGGGGTAGCCGCGGAAGTTCACATGCACGTCGCCGCTCCCGGCCTCGTGCCAGAGAAAGCCGGCGAGGTAGCTGCGATCGCGGCTCACCGACGCGCCGTCGCTCGACCACTGGCCGCCGATCTGCGCGTCGATCGGGCTCGGCATCCAGCTGGGGCAGTGCACAGGGATGACGACCCGGTTCGCGAGCCTCTGCCAGCCGGGCTTCCAGGCCGCAGGGCAGGCGGGGGCGCTCGCCTTCGCCTCGGCCGCCGGCTGCCCCTCGTCGCCGCCCGAGCAGCCCGCGGCGGCGAGCGCGATGAGCGCAATCAGCAAGACCTTCCGCACGGGCTCAACGGTACCGCTACTCGACGAGGAGAAGGGAGTCTGTCGGCGCAAAATCGTCGGTGAGCGTCGGCACCCCGGCGACCGAAATCGGCCGGTCGTGACGGTCACCGATCGCCTTCTCGAGATTCGGGGCCCCACGTGACCCGGCACGGATCTTCGCCCAACGCTCGGCAAGGAACTTCTTATTCGGCGCGGCCTGGTCCGTCGCGACGACGATCAGGTTGCGGATGCCTTCGTCGCCCTGGTCACCCGGAAGGATCGTCGGGTGGACGAGTACGGTCGGGAACACCGAGCGGTACGTGCGATAGACCGAGCGGAAGAGCCGGGAACGCCTTCCTGCGATCGCTCCGATCGTGTTCGTGATCACCAGGCCGCCGGGATTGAGCCGGGAGCGGACGAGATCGAGAAACTCGTTCGTGAACAGGTGAAAAGGAATGGCGTCGGCGTAGAAGGCGTCGATCATGACGACGTCCCAGCGCCGCTCTTCCCGGTCGAGGTAGCGACGGCCGTCGTCGACTGCGACCTTCAGTCGCGGATCTCGTGGCAGGGCGAAATAGTCATAGGCGACGTCCACGACGACCGGGTCGAGCTCGACCGCCTGGATCCGGAGCTGCGGGAAATCCCGCCAGAGTCGCTTCGGCGACGAGCCGCCGCCGAGGCCCACGAAGAGGATGTCGCGAGCGTCGGGCTTGTAGGCGAGGGCGAGGTGGAAGAAATCGGCGTATTCGAACGCCGTCCCGAACGGGCGGGCCAGCGGCATTCCGCTCTGGTACGAGTTGTCGAAGCGGAGGTAGCGCGTCGTCTCGTCGTCGGCGACGCTCAGGCGGTGGTATCGAGTGTCCTTCGCATACCGCAGCGTCAGACCTTCGGCGACTCGCGGCTCCTGGCTCCGGTCGAAGCCCGCGCGCCGGTAGAGCGGTGACCAGTTCCGGGCCTGGGCCTCGTCCAGCAGCCCACCCGTCTCGGGTGCGAGTGAGACGGCGGCGCCTGCGGCCAGCATGCCTCCCGCCAGGGCGATCGCAGCAGTGACGGCGAGACGCTCGGCCGCCGCGAACAGCGCGGCGGCGACGAAGAGAGTGGCAGCTGCGATGCCCAGGAGCTGGTCGGTTCCGACTTCGGGGATCAACCAGAACGCGGTCGCGAAGGTCCCGGCGATCGAGCCGGCCGTCGAGATCGCGAAGAGCCGGCCTGCCGTCTGGCCGAGCGTCGTCATCGACCGAGCACGCAGCCGGACTGCGATCGGCGCGACGCCGGCGAGGACGATGCTCGGCGGGCCGAAGAGGGCGATGGCCGCGAGCACCGGATTGAGGCGCGGGCCGGGATCCCACTCGACGATCCCTTTGAGCACCGGGCCGTCGAGCACGGGGATCGCCAAGACGCCGAGGGCGCCGAGCCCCATCACCGCAGCGAGGAGGCGTGGCTCCGGCCACCGGTCGGCGAGAACGCCGCCCGCCCAGTAGCCGATCGAGAGCCCGGCCAGCACGATGCCGATCAGCGCTCCCCAGACGAAGAGCGAGTTCCCGAAGAAGGGGGCAAGAACGCGGCTAGCAGCTATCTCCATCCCGAGCACGACCGCTCCGGAGACGAAGACGGCTCCGCCGACGGCGACCGCACGCCGCAAGGAGCTCGGCCGGTCGTCCCCTACAGCTCGTACAACGCTACCCACGGTCCAGCCAGTTTGCCGACGCCGTCCCGGTAGAAGCGACGGTTCCCGCGGCGGAGCTGGTCGTAGAAGCGCGCCTCGCGCGGGTAATGCTCCCGCGCGGCGAGGACGCGGTCGGCAACGGCGCCCGTGACGAGCACGTAGCCGACGTCGAGCTCTCGAAGGCGCGCGAGGTCCCGCTCCGGATCCTGCCGGCGCCCCGGCCCGGGAAGTGCGAGCCGGAGGACACGAAGGGTCTCCGGCACCGCGGTCGAGGAATCGGCGGCCACGAGCACGCCCGGGGTCAAGTTCTTCTCCATCCATTCGTGCGCGACAACGCGGGTGTCCGTCCTGGTCAGCGGGCCTGTCTCGCGGATCGACCAGACAAGGGGCACGACGAGCAAGAGCAGGGTGACGGGGGCGAGCGCGCGGAAGCGTCCCGCCAGCGCTCCGAGGGCGGGGACGAGCGGCAGGAGGTAGCGGTCGAAGTGTGCGTCGAGCGGCAGTAGCGTCACGAAGTAGGCGAGGACGAAGGCGGCAAGGATGCGGTCCGCGTGGCTCCTGGCCACCAGCGCCGCCACCAGCCCCGCCAGAGCGATCAGGAGCGCGGGGCCTATCCCTTCCCAGAGCCGCTCGAGGAATGCGACCGGCGTTGCGGGGTCATCCTCGAAACCGAGCCACCCCATCCGTCCGAGGCGCTGGACCCGCCGCACGTCGCCGAGAGCCTCCGCGAGATGAACGGCGAAGTACGGGTTCGCCGCGAGGAATGCGAGCGGCGCGAGCGCCGCCGACAACGCGATCCGACGCCAGGCCCCCCATCCGGCGACGACGAGTGGAACGAGGAGGATGAAGGCCGGGTATTTGAAGCTCGCGGCCAGGCCGATCGCGACGCCTGCCGCGGGGAGCCTCCGGGAGACCATCAACGCGAGCGAAACCGTGACCCCGAGCGTCAGCGGGACGTCGGTCACCGCCATTCTGGAGTAGGCGACATGCGTCCCCTCGACCGCGGTGACGGCAGCGGCGATGAACCCGGCCATCGTTCCGTAGGCGCGATCGCCTAGCCACCAGGCGGCGGCGATCCCGGCAAGCCCGAGCACGACGACGACGCCGCGGGCCGCGAGATACGAAGGCTCGTCCGCCCAGTGCTGGAACGGAGCGGCGACATACATGAGAAGGCTTGGATAGTCGAACCAGTTCGGGTCGAGCCCACCTCCGTGACTCATCTGCCAGGAACGCGGAACGATGCTCTCCTCGTCAGGGTTGAGCAACGGGAACGGCAACCCGTACTGCACCCCGACGAGGCGGAGAGCTGCCGCACCCGCAAGGAGCGCGAACAGGGCGAGCCACCGGTTGCCCCAGCGGCTCTCGGCAGCTAGATGGTTGATGTCACGATCTCGCGCGTCCGGATGCACGATCTGACGCGTCTGGGCCGCTCCCGTCCCCGTCCGGGCGCCTTGGCGGCGCCCGCCCGCGACCGTCCGCTTCGACGTCGCCAGTCCGGAACCGACGATCTCATGGCATCACCCATCTAGGCGGTTCGCCGCGCTCAGACTTCCGGCGGGGCGGCGCCGACGAGGTCTGCGACGTTCGCCGCCCCGACGATGACGCCGTCCACGCCGGCCCGCTCCAGTTCGACGACCTCCTCACGCGTCCGGGCGCCGGCGTCGGCGATCGCAAGCTTTCCGGCCGGGACGTCGGGGAGTAGGTCGAGCACTCCCTCCAGCGCCGCCTCGTCCTTGGGCGGCACGCCGAGCACCAGGATCTCCGGATCGAGCGCATCGAGCACGAACTCGAGGTGCTGTTCGTTGCAGATGCGCGGCGCGAGCTCGAACCGATCTCCGAGCTCGAGCCGGAGATGGTCGAGCCAGCCCCGGTCGTCGTCGAGGACGTCGACCAGGCAGGCGTCGACTCCGTCGAGGTCGACCGCATGTTGACCATCAAAGAAGAACAGGATCGGCAGGTCGGTGACCCCGCGGATCGCGGACAGCTTCCCCTCCTGGCCGCTGTGTACGAGGACCGCCTCGGCACCGGCCTCGTCCGCTCCACGCGCCGCTTCGGGTCCGTCGACGGCGACGATCACGGAGATACCGTCACCCTCGGAGATCGCCTGGCTCAGGCGTCGGGGTGTCAAAGGCCCGTCTTCGGAGTCACGGTGGGCATCTTCACGCTTTCGACACGCTGTCGCGCCACATCCGTGCGAAGTACGCCGCTACGCTCGCAGTGGGGAGGAGGCTGGGTGCACCTAAGAACGGGCGGCGATCAGACGCCGATCGGGTGCCAGACGGTCTTCAACTCGAGGAAGGCCGCGATCTCGTACGGACTTTGCTCGCCGATCCGCCCACGCACGACGCGCTTCACATTGTCCGCCGCGAGCCGTTCCAGCTCCGGGGCGTCGCCGTCCGCGCCGCCGAGATCGATCGCGTTGACGTCCATATGCCCCGCAAGCCATGGTGCCATCTCCGACCGATAGCCGGTGAGGATGTTGACGACGCCGCCGGGGAGGTCGGCGGTAGCGAGAGCTTCGGAGAGCTCGATCGCAGCGAGCGGCGCGGTCTCCGACGCGAGCACGACCGCAGCGTTCCCTCCGACGATCACCGGGGCGATCCGGGAGACGAGCCCACCGAGCGAAGGCTCGTCCGGCGCGACGATCGCCACCACGCCCGTCGGCTCCGGAAAGGTGAAGTTGAAGTACGGCGCCGCGACGGGGTTGGACGAGCCGATGACCTGCGCGTACTTGTCCGCCCAGCCGGCGTACCAGACCCAGCGGTCGATCGACTCCTCGACCTCGGCCCGGCCGGAGCAGAGCTCCGCGAACTCGGCCGTTCGCGCCTCCATCATCTCCGCGATCCGGTAGAGCACCTGACCCCGGTTGTAGGCCGTCATGCCGGCCCATTTTCCGAAGCCGGATCGCGCCGCCCGAACTGCGTCGCGAGCATCTTTTCTCGACCCCCGAGCGACATTCTGGCCCTGCGCCTCGTAGGTGCGACCGGACTCCGAGCGCGGGAAGTCGCCCCCGATGAAGAGCTTGTAGGTCTTGCGAACCGGCAGCCGGCTCACCCTCCGCGCACCTCCGACTCGCCGAGGTCGAGGTACGGCTCGAGCCCGTGCAGCCCGCCCTCCCGGCCGAAACCGGACTCCTTGAACCCGCCGAACGGCGACGTCGGATCGAACCGGTTGAACGTGTTCGCCCAGATCACACCGGCTTGGAGCTTCTGCGCCATCGAGAGGATCCGCGACCCCTTTTCCGTCCAGACACCGGCCGACAGGCCGTACGCCGTGTTGTTCGCCTTCTCGACCGCTTCGTCCGGAGTGCGGAACGTCAACACCGAGAGCACCGGGCCGAAGATCTCCTCCTGCGCGATTCGGTAGCTCTGCGCGACGTTGGTGAACACGGTCGGCGCGAACCAGTAGCCCTTCTCGGGAAGACGGCACGGGGGCTGGTAGATCTCTGCTCCCTCCTCTTCTCCGGCCGCGACGAGCTCGGTGATCTTGTCGAGCTGTTGCTTGGAGTTGATCGCGCCGATGTCGGTGTTCTTGTCGAGCGGATCGCCGAGCCGGAGCGTCGTCAGGCGCCGCTTGAGCTTGGCGATCAGCGGCTCGTAGATCGACTCCTGGACGAGGAGGCGAGAGCCCGCGCAGCAGACGTGGCCCTGGTTGAAGTAGATGCCGTTGACGATCCCCTCTACGGCCTGGTCGAGCGCGGCGTCGTCGAAGACGATGTTCGCGGCCTTGCCGCCGAGCTCGAGCGTCAGCTTCTTTCCGGTTCCCGCCAGCTCACGCTGAATCGCCTTGCCGACTTCGGTCGACCCGGTGAAGGCGATCTTGTCGACGCCCTCGTGCTTGACGAGCTCGGCGCCTGCCCGCCCGTCGCCGGTGATGATGTTGACGACGCCAGGCGGCAGCTCCGCCTGCCGGACGACGTCGGCAAAGAGGAGCGCGGTGAGGGGCGTGGTCTCCGCGGGCTTGAGCACGACCGTGTTCCCCGCGGCCAACGCGGGTGCGATCTTCCAGGCCAGCATCAGGAGCGGAAAGTTCCAGGGGATGATCTGGCCGGCAACCCCGATCGAGCGCGGCCGGCGGTTCGGGAACGCGTACTCGAGCTTGTCCGCCCAGCCCGCGTAGTAGAAGAAGTGCGCCGCCGCCAGCGGCAGGTCGACGTCCCGCGATTCGCGGATCGGCTTGCCGCCGTTCATCGACTCCAGCACCGCGAACTCGCGCGAGCGCTCCTGAAGGATTCGCGCGATCCGGAAGAGATACTTCGCGCGCTCCGCGGGAGAGATCGACGACCAGCCGTTGTCGTAGGCCCCGCGCGCAGCTCCAACGGCCGCGTCGACGTCCTGCGGGCCGGCCTGCGCGACCTCGGCCAACTGCTCCTCCGTGCCCGGGTTCAGTGTCGGGAAGTACTCGCCCGAGCGCGGGTCGACGAGCTCGCCGCCGATGAAGAGCCCATAGCGCTCCTCAAGCGTGACGATGTCGCGCGACTCTGGCGCGGGCGCGTACTCCCACCCCGCAGGCACGGGGGCTCGATCCTGACGGGGTTCGAGGTCAGAGCCTGTCTCGGAAGGATTCACGCGCTGGCGGAGTGCGATGGACGGATGCGAGGGCAGGACGCAGGGAGCGCGCGTATCCGGAGGATACGGGTGCGACTGAGGGCGCCGCCTCGCGCCGGCCAGCGCGCTCCGACAGTCCCGTGCTCCTTCTGAGGCAGGCTCCTAGTCAACGGTGAAGTAGTCGGGGCTTTGGTAGCGACCCGTCTTCTCCTTCCGGATCTGCATGAGCACGTCGTTCAGGAGGGTGGAGGCGCCGAGCCGGTATAGGTCGGGCGTGAGCCACTCCGCGCCGAGCGTCTCGTAGAGCTGGACGAGGTACTGCACCGCCTGCTTCGACTGCCGGATCCCGCCCGCGGGCTTCATTCCGACCTTGCGGCCGGTCTCGTCGTGGACGTCGCGAATCGCCTCGAGCATCACGAGGGTCACGGGCAGCGTCGCAGCTCCGGGGAGCTTCCCCGTCGAGGTCTTGATGAAGTCCGCGCCCGCGGCCATCGAGAGGAGCGAGGCGCGCCGCACGTTGTCGTAGGTGCCGAGCTCGCTCACCTCGAGGATCACCTTGAGGTGCGCCTCGCCGCAGGCCTCCTTCACCTGCACGATCTCGTCGTAGACCTTCGCGTACCGGCCCGAGAGGAACGCTCCACGATCGATGACCATGTCGACCTCGTCGGCGCCCATCTCCACGACCTCCCGGACCTCCGCGACCTTGAGATGGGTCGGCGCCTGCCCGGACGGGAACGCGGTCGCGACCGAGGCGACCTTGACGCTCGAGCCGCGAACGCGCTCGACCGCGGCGGGAACGAGGTTCGGGTAGACGCAGATTGCGGCCACCGACGGCACGCTCGTGTCCGCCGGATCGGGCCGGATCGCCTTCGAGGCGAGCGCGGCGATCTTTCCCGGCGTGTCCTGGCCCTCGAGGGTGGTCAGATCCATCATCCGGACGGCCAGATCGAGAGCGAATATCTTCGCGTCCTTCTTGATCGAACGGCGCGCGAGGCTCGCCGCGCGCTCCTCGACCGCGACCTGGTCGACTGACCCGATTCGGGGAAGCCGGGGCTCGAGCGGAAGCTCGAAGCCCGTCGGCAGGGCGGGCGCTTTCGCCATCTGTTGAGTGTAGCCCTGGTGCTTCGGCTAGATCCCGAGGCGCTCGAGCATTCCCTCGTCGCGGCGCCACTTCGGCCGCACCTTGACGTGCAGCTCGAGGAAGACCGGGTGTCCGAGGAGAGCCTCGATCTCCGGGCGGGCGCGCGTACCGATCTGCTTGACCATCGCGCCGCTCTTTCCGACCAGGATCTGCTTCTGGGACTCGGTCTCGACGTAGATCGGGGCCTGCACTCGCTTGTCGTCGAGCTCCTCGACCTCGACGCTGATCGCGTGCGGCACCTCCTCCTTTGTGAGCTGAAGCGCCTTTTCGCGAATGAGCTCCGCGATCTGCTCCTCGACCGAGAGATCCGTACGCTGCTCGGCCGGGAAGTACGCGGGCCCGTCCGAGAGCAGCCCGACGAGCTCCTCGCGCAGCTCCCCGATCCCGTCTCCGGTCTTCGCGCTCACCGGATGGAGCGCGTGAAAGTTTCCGAGCTGAGATCCGGTCTGCATCTGCGACGCGATGTGACCGGGCTTCAGCCGGTCGACCTTGTTCAGCGCGATCACGACCGGCACGTCCAGCGCGAAGACCCGTTGTGCGATGAACCGGTCTCCGGCACCGATGCGATCGCGGGCATCGAGGACGAAGAGGACGCCGTCGACGTCCTCGAACGACGCGTCGACGGTGCGCTGCATGTGCTCGGTCAGTGGGTCGCGTGGTCGCTGGAATCCGGGAAGGTCGACAAGAACGAGCTGGAAGCCCTCGCCGTTCGCGACCCCGAAGATCCGCCGCCGCGTTGTCTGAGGCTTGTCCGAGACGATCGCGACCTTGCCGCCGGAGAGGGCGTTGACGAGCGACGACTTCCCGACATTCGGCCGGCCCGCGACGGCGACGAATCCGGACTTCAAAACTCGAACGTGTCGGGGAGAAGCTCCGCCGGCGTCGTGACGGCGATCTCGCCGTCCGACCGCCGGTAGATCACACGCTCGATCCCGAACTCGTGCAACCACTGGCGGCAGCCGCCGCACGGCGAGGCGTTGATCGCGATCGCCTCCATCTCCCCCGGTCTGACGCCGGCAGTGACAGCGGCGCCGAGCGTCGTCTTCTCGGCACAGATGCCGAGTGGATACGCGGCGTTCTCCACGTTCACGCCCTCGAAGACCCGGCCGTCGCGGGTGCGAGCGGCGGCCCCGACGAAGAACTTCGAGTATGGCGCGTAGGCCCGTGCCGCGACTGAGTCGGCGCGTTCGAGCAGCTCCCGGTCGGCGTCCGTCACGACCAGAAGAGCTGAAAGAGAACGAGAGTGACAAGTGCGCCGAGGACGCCGCCCGAGACCACCTCGAGGAAGGAATGGATGCCGGCTTCGATTCGAGTTTGCGCCACGAGCAGGGCCATGATGAACGTCAGACTGGAGACAAGGAACCAGTGCGCCGAGTCGCCGAGGATGTAGGTGGCGGCCATCCAGCCGGCAAACGCGATCGCGGCATGGCCCGAGGGCAGCCCCCCGCTGAGCGGCCGGCCGCGGCCGGTGTAGGCCTTCGCAGCGATCACGAGCACGATGGTGAGGACGAGCGCGATCAGCGTGAGCTGCGCCGGAGCGTCGCGCAGCTTGTCGAGGAAGCTCGAGCTTCGGTTCTTTAGCAGGTCGGAGAAGACGAGATAGCCGACTGCGACGGCGTTGACGGTGGCGATGAGAACGGCGCCCGCTGCGATGTCCTTCGCGAGCTTCGCCAGGGGGTCGAAGGAGGTCGTCGCGACGTCGATTCCGGCCTCGACGGCCGAGTTCAGCATCTCCGCGATCAAGACGAACGAGATCGCGAGCAGGAGCGCAACGAGCTCGATGCGCTCGACGTCGAGAACGACAGCCGTCACGAGCACCAGCACGGCGATCGCGAAGTGGATCCGCATGTTCCGCTGGGTGCGGAGGACGTGGATGATTCCTTCGAAGGCGAAGTTGAAGCTCTGGAGGACCCCCCCGGGGGTGCGGCCGACGTTCACCCGAGCACCGCCTCCCGCGCCTCCATCTCGGAGCCGTGGTCGTAACCGAGGAGATGAAGCAAGCCGTGCACGAGGGCCTCGGCCCAGTCCTCCCCGGTCACAGCGGGGCAGATCACGACGTCGCCCAGCTGCCTTGGAACTCCCGCCGGCAGCTCGTCGCGCTCGTCGATCGGAAACGCCAGGACGTCCGGCGTCTCGTCGATACCCAGGTGCTCGCGCTTCAGGATCCGCGCCTCCTGCTCCTGGACGAAAGCGAGCCCGAGCTCTCCGTCCTCGACGCCCTCGGCGACCAGGACGCGGCGTGCCAGCTCCGCCGCGAACCGCTCGTCGACGGCGAGTCCGCTCCGGTTCGCCACCTCGACGTCCACCACGCCGCTACCTCCTACGCGCCGTGCCGGTTTCCTCCGCGTGCGACTTGTACGCCTCGACGATCCGCTGCACGAGCTTGTGACGCACCACGTCTTCGTGGCCGAACTGGATGAAGGCGATTCCCTCGATCGACCCAAGGATGTCTTGAACCTGGATGAGGCCGGAGGCCTGATCTCGCGGAAGGTCGACCTGCGTCACATCGCCGGTGACCACGACCTTCGAGCCGAACCCGAGGCGCGTCAGGAACATCTGCATCTGCTCCGGGCTCGTGTTCTGGGCCTCGTCGAGGATGATGAACGAGTCGTTCAGCGTCCGGCCGCGCATGAACGCGAGCGGGGCGACCTCGATGATCCCCTGCTCCATGTACGCATTGAGGCGCTCCGCCTCGAGCATGTCGTACAGCGCGTCGTAGAGCGGCCGCAGGTAGGGATCGACCTTCGCGAGCATGTCGCCGGGGAGGAAACCGAGTCGCTCTCCGGCCTCGACGGCGGGCCTGGTGAGGATGATCCGGGCCACCTGCCGCTCCTGCAGGGCAGCGACCGCGCACGCCATGGCGAGATAGGTCTTGCCGGTTCCGGCCGGGCCGATGGAGAACGTCACGGTGTGACTGCGAATCGCGTCCGTGTAGCGCTTCTGCATCACGGTCTTCGGCGAGATCCTCTTGCCGCGGTGGCGCCAGATGACGTCGTCGAGGACGCCTTGGAGATCCTCGCCTTCGTCCATCGCGCCGAGCACGGCGTCAACTGTCGACGGCCTAATCTCGTGGCCTCCCTCGACGAGCTCGACAAGCTCTCCGATCACGTCCCGCGCCTGGCCCACATGCTCTTCGTCGCCTTCGATCGTGAGGCGGTTCCCGCGGAGATGGATCGTGCAGCGGAGTCGATCGCGGAGATGTTCCAGGACGCCGTCGCCGATGCCTGCAAGCTCGGCAGCGACGTCGTTCGGGACGGAGACCGTCTCCTGCACGGCGTCAGTGTAGGTTCGATTCGTGGCCGACCCGCTCAAGCGCCGCGACGAGGAGATGGCCGCCCTCGAGGAGGTGTTCCGGTACGCGGAGCGCTACCTCGGGGCGCTGGCCGAGTCGCCGGTCTTGCCGGGAGGCGCGACGCATCTGGGCACTTCGCTGCCGGAGGGCGGCAACGGGGCAGTCGCGGCGCTCACCGAGCTGATTGCGAGCGCCGGGGCGGCAACACGGTCCTCCGGGCCGCGGTTCTTCCACTTCGTGACCGGCGGGACGACACCGGCTGCGCTCGGCGCGGACTGGCTCACGTCGCTGCTCGATCAGAACTCGTTCTCCTGGGTCAGCTCGCCTCTCGGCTCGGAGCTGGAGGACGTCGCGATCAGATGGCTGCTCGAGCTGTTCGACCTGCCCGAGTCCTGGGGCGGCGTGCTGACGACCGGAGCAACGATGGCGAACTTCGTCGGGCTCGGCGCCGGCAGGCGCTGGTGGGCACAGGAGCATGGAGTCGACGTGGACGAGCAGGGCTTCGCCGGCTTGCCCGCGGTGCCCGTCCTGTCCACGCCGTACATCCACGCAAGCGCGTTGAAAGCTCTGACAATGCTCGGCATCGGGCGGGGCTCGGTACAGATCGCTGAAGCGGACGAGCTGGCTCGCAACCTCGAAGCGCTCGGAGGCGCTCCGGCCATCATGATCGGCAACGCTGGTGAGGTGAACGCCGGCTACTTCGACCCGATATCGCCGCTCGCCGATCTCGCGGAGGAGCACGGCGCGTGGTTGCACGTTGACGGCGCCTTCGGGCTCTTCGCTCGTCTCGCGCCCGAGACGTTCGAGCTGTCGGCCGGCGTCGAGCGCGCCCGTTCCGTAATCGCCGACGGCCACAAGTGGTTGAACGTTCCGTACGACTGCGGCTTCGCATTCGTCCGCGACAGATCTGCTCTGCCGAAGACCTTCGGACTCGCTGCTGCCTACCTTCCCGATGACGAGCGTCCGAACTACGGTTACTCGAGCCCCGAAGCGTCGCGGCGCGCGCGAGCCCTGGCCGTCTGGGCGACGCTTCGCGCTTACGGTCGGGCGGGCTACCGGGAAATGGTGGAACGCCACCTCGCCCTCGCCCAGCGTCTTGGGCGGCGTGTGGAGGCGGAAGCGCAGCTCGAGCTCCTCGCGCCAGTCGGCCTGAACATCGTCTGCTTCCGATTCCGGCCGCCGGGCTTTGACGAGCCTGCGCTCGACCTGCTGAATAGCGCGCTCGGCGAGGACGTCCTCGCCGACGGCCGAGTGTTCGTGGGCACGACGAGGTACGACAACAAGGTGGCGTTCCGCCCCGCGATCGTGAACTGGCGTACGACCGAGCGAGACGTGGATCTGCTGGTCGACGTGGTTTTGGAGCTCGGTGCGCGCCGCGCGGCGGCCGTCGACTGAGCGGAGCACCCGACGTCGCACTCTCGGCACAGTTTTGCGTCCCACGGGTGCGCCCGTCCTCAGTACGATCGCGTTGGGGAGGAGGCCGGGTGCGCCTAAGAAAGGACTTCCGAGTTTTTGCCGCCGCTCGGAGACGCCGCTAGGCGAGCTTCTCGCGGACTAGCTGGCTCACCGCTGAACCGTCCGCGCGGCCGGCGACCTGCGGCATCACGTCCGCCATCACCCTCCCGAGGTCCCGTAGGCTCGTGGCGCCGTTCTCGGCGATGGCGTCGTCGACGATCGCCTCGAGCTCATCCTCGGTGAGCTGCTCGGGCATGAACTCCTCGAGGATTTCGAGCTCCAGCTCCTCTTTCTCGGCCTGCTCGTCCCGCTCTCCCGCGCGGAACGCCTCGGCCGCCTCGGCACGCTTCTTGCGCTCGCGCTGGAGCACCTGGAGCTCCTCCTGTTCGTTCAGCGGCCGCTGCAGCTCCTTCTCGGCCGACCGGAGGCTCGACAGCATCAGACGCAGGGCGTCGCGACGGTCGTTCTCGCGCTCGCGCATCGCGTCCGTCAGCTCTCCCTCGATTCGCTCGATCAGACTCATGTGGCCCGTCCACCCATCCTGCCGCCCAGGACGTGCCAGTGGAGGTGGAAAACCGTCTGCCCGGCGCCAGGGCCGACGTTGACGACGACTCGGTAGTCCTCCAGGGCCGCGTGTGTGGCCGTAGAGACAACGAACTCCAGCATCCGCTTCGCCTCTTCCGCCGGAAACTGACCGATGTCCCGGAAGGTGTCGACGTGGCGCTCCGGCAGGATGAGAAGGTGCGTCTCCGCCTGAGGTGCGATGTCCTGAACCGCCACAAAGCCGTCGCCCGAATGGACGTGGTCACCCTCGCGAACCAGCTTGCAGAAGAGGCAGTCGGTGTCAGGCAGCGAGAATCCCCTCCTCCGTGGCCGCGGCTGCGCGAACCCGAACCAGCTCGCCGAGTCGCGCCTCGTGCGGGACGAGCCATGGCGAATAGTCGTCGCCGTACCCGCGACCGGGCCGGTCGACGAGGACGACGTCCTCCGTCCCGACCTTCCCCCTCCACCGGGCGAGGCATGCCTCGTGCGACAGCGCCCGGAGGCGCGCACAACGCTCCTTCTTGGCCTGAGGCGCGACCGGGTCGTCACCCGCGGTCGCCGTCCCGGGCCGCGGCGAGTAGGGGAAGACGTGAACCTTCGTCACGCCGGCGGCCTCGACGACCTCCAGTGTCCGATCGAATGCGCCTCCGTCCTCCGCAGGAAAGCCGACCATCACATCGGTGGTGAGATTGAAGTCGCCGAGCGCGGCCAGGCGCCGGAGATAGGAGGCAGCCGTGTAGCGCCTCCCCATCGCCCGGAGGACGCGGTCATCGCCGGACTGCAGCGGCACGTGCAGGTGAGGTGAGACGACCGGCGTCTCACGGAGAGCGCGGATCAGCTCACCGTTTACGTGGTTGATCTCGATCGACGACAGGCGGAGGCGCTCGAGGCCGGGAACGGCGCCCGTTTCCCTGACCAGGCGCGCGAGCGTAAAGCCCTCCGTGCGATCGCGGTAGCAGCCGAGGTTGATCCCTGTCAGCACGACTTCCCGGTGCCCCTGCCGCACCCGCTTCGCCACCTCCGCGAGCACCGCGCTCGCGGAACGGCTCCGCGACGCTCCTCGGACCAGCGGAATCACGCAGAAGTTGCAGCTGAAGCTGCAGCCGTCCTGCACCTTCACGAACGCCCGGACGCGACCGAGCCGAGCATCGGCCTGGACGCACCCGAGCGTGCCGAGGTCGTCAGCCACGGCCCCTGCGATCTCCTCACTTTGACGCGAGAGCACGACGACGTTCGCCGGAAGACCGGCGAGGGCCCCGCCTCCGAGGTTCGCCGCGCAACCGGTGACGTAGACCCTGTGGTGGCTGCGTGCGGCACGTGAAGCGGCTTGCCGGGACTTGGCGACTGCCTCGCGCGTGACGCAGCAGGTATTGAGCACCGCGACGTCGGCTGCGTCGTCGCACTCCTCGTGACCGTCTGAGATCAGCCGCTCACGTACCCCCTGGGCGTCCGCGTGCGAGACCTTGCAGCCGAGGAAGCGAACGGTGAACGACGCCATGGGAGCGGGATGCTACTTCCGCTCCCATCGATCGGCGGCCCAGCCGCCGTCGATTCGCCGCTCCAGGTGAGAGAACCGCGAGAGCGTAGGAGTTCGGGAGTGGAAGTACCCGGCGGTGATGAGGAGGCCGGTCTCGAGTCGAGACCCGACGGCGTCCACGGACGCCAGATCGATGTTCGCCACTGTCACGTCAGCGGCCGGAAGAGCAGCCTCGAGGGCGTTCGCATGACGAACGTCCACGGTGACGTCGTTCGCGACCGCGTTACGGGTGGTCGCTTCGACGGCCGCCTCGTCCCGGTCGATCGCAACCACCGGGGCGAACCCCAGCTTAGCGCCGGCGATCGAGAGCACGCCCGAGCCGCACCCGACGTCGAGCAAACTGCCCCGTTCGATCTCGAGGAGCAGCTCGAGGCAGAGCCGCGTCGTCGGGTGAGACCCGGTCCCGAAGGCGCGACCCGGGTCGACGCTGACCGTGGGCGTGCCCTCCGGGGGCGTTTCCCACGGCGGGCCGATCCACACCGGCCCGACCCAGAGCGGCTGGTGAAACTCCCGCCAGCGCTCCTCCCATCCGGGCTCGACGCTCTCGGCGGTGACGTCGCGGAACTCGGCTCGGAGCCGCTCCTCCCCCGCAGCGTCGGTGTAGGCGATGAGACCGCCCTCCGTCTGCTGAAAGCCTTCGGGGTGAAGGTCGAGCAGGCGCGCGCCGGCCACCTCGACCTCCTCCGCGGGCAGGCTGATCAGGACGCGACGAACCTCGGTGCTCAGCGGAACGCGCTCTTCAGCTTGTCGAAGAATCCCTCGTCCGCTCGATACGTGTCCTCGTCGGCTGACGACTCGAACTGCCTCAGCAGCGCTCGCTGTTCCTCCGTCAGCTGGTGCGGGATCGCAACGTTCACGAGCACTCGGTGGTCGCCGCGACCGAAGCCCTGGAGCACCGGCATCCCGCGGTCGCGAAGCACGCGCGTCTCGCCGGGTTGCGTGCCGGGCCCGAACTCCAGGTCGACGTCCCCGTCGAGCGTCGGTATCGAGACGTGCGCCCCGAGCGCCGCCTGCGTCATCGTGAGGTCGACGGTCGAGAAGATGTGGTCGGCCTCCCGCACGAAGCGCGGATCCTGCCTCACTCGCACCCGGACATAGACGTCCCCGGCCCGCCCTCCCAGCGCCCCCGCGTGCCCTTCGCCGGAGATGCGGATCCGCTGGCCGTCGTGGATGCCTGCCGGCACCTCGATCTCCAAACGCCGCTCCTCGAGCGTGTGCCCCTCGCCGTCGCACTGCTCACAGCGGTGCTCGACGAGCTGTCCACGCCCATCGCACGCCGGACAGGGCTGAGTGCGGACGAACTCACCGAACGCGCTGCGCGAGACATGTTGGAGCCGTCCAAGACCCCGGCAGGTGGGGCATCGCTGCACGTCGCTGCCGGGCTCGACTCCGCTCCCCGTGCAGCGGGCGCATCCGACGGCGACCTGGAAAGGAACCTCACGGGCGGCCCCCAGAGCAGCCTCCACGAGCTCGATCTCGACCTCGGCGGCGATGTCGCCGCCGCGTCCCCGGCGCTGACCCGTCGCGGACGCGAACATGTCGTCTCCGAAGAACGCTGAGAAGATGTCCGCAAGATTGCCGAGGTCGAACTGCGAGGGACGGAAGCCGCCGCTCTTCAGGCCGGCATGGCCGTAGCGGTCGTACAGCTCCCTGGTTTCAGAGTTTGCGAGGACTTCGTAGGCCTCGACCACCTCCTTGAAGCGCTCGTCGGCGTCGGGCTCGCCCGAGACGTCGGGATGGACTTTGCGCGCGAGCCCGCGAAAGGCCTTCTTCAGTTGGGCGTCGTCGGCGTCACGATCGACGCCGAGCACCTCGTAGTAGTCCCGTTCAGTCGTAGCCACCGACTCAGGGTAGTGCGCGGGATGGCTGTCAGCTTCTCCGCCAAGGCGGTTAGTTGTCGTCGTAGATCTCCTCGACGAAGCGCGAAAGCTCGCGTGCGGCGCCGCTCACTGAGCGCAGCGCGGTCTCGTAGTCCATCCGGAGCGGGCCCAGCAGGCTGACCGTTCCGAGACGCCGATGCACCAGCCCGTATGTGGCCCCCACGAGCGACGCCTGCTGGAGCCCTGGGTGGGCGAGCTCGAGACCGACCCGGACGAACGGATCGCGGCTGCCGAATGCCTCGCCCAGAATCCGGAGCACGACGGCGCGCTGCTCGAGTGCCTCGAGCAGGCCGCGGTAGGCGTCGAGCTCCTCGCCGCGGGCGTCGCCGAGGAGCGTCGCAGTGCCGCCGACGAACACGCGCTGCTCTTCCGAGCCCGCTGCATCCGTAAAAGCAGGGCGAAGGAGCTCGAGGAAGGCGCGCTCCTGTTCCGAGAGTCCCGCCTCCGCGAACACCTGCCTCAGAGAGTGAGATCCCGGGGCGAGCCCGACGGTTCGCTCGTTGAGGTACTCGGCAGCCCAGGCCACGAGGCCCGAATCGACCGGTGCGCCGAGAGCGAAGACGCGCTTCGTCACTCCTCCGGTGGACGTGATCACGACGGTCGCCACCACCTGCGGCTGGAGCGCAAGAACCTCCACGTGTCGGACCGTCGCCGCCTCAAGGGGCGGAGCGGAGACGAGCGCGAGCAGCCGGGTCATCTGCGCCAGCGCCTCGGTCGTCGCCTGGAGCGCTCCCTCGACCTCTGCCGCCGGGCCGCTCAGATCCAGGGAGAGCGCCGCCGGCCGGGGCTCCAACCGTTCGAGAACGCCCTCGGCGAAGAGGCGGTAGCCGGTTTCGGTGGGGACACGCCCCGCGGAGGTGTGCGGGTGCGTGAGCAGGTCGAGACGCTCGAGCTCGGCGAGCTCACTTCGGACGGTCGACGAGGAGATCCTCAGCGCGGCCGTCTCGACGAGATGCTTCGAGCCCACCGGCTCTCCGGTCGCGATGTATTCCTCGACGAGGCGCCTGAGGATCTCGCGCTGGCGATCGCTCAGGTCCGCATACGTCATAGAGTCCTCTTTGCAGGCACTCCATGCCCCCGCCGACCGGCTGCCGAGTCGTCAGGCAAGCAGCTCCGCCGTCACTCCGCCTCCTAGGAGGCGTCCGCGCGGCGTCAGGGTGAGGGCGTCGCCAGACGGCCCTCCCCGGTCGCGGATGACGAGATCGAGCGCCTCGAGCCGCGTCAAGGCGTCGCCGTCGAGGACGCCGCTGACGCCGGCCAGCGTCAACGGCTCGTCGAGCCGGAGACCGAGCATGACGCGTTCCCGACGCCGAACGTCCGTACTCAGCTCCTCCAGGTCGCGCGGCGGCGGTTCGCCGCGGCCCGAGGACGCTACGTAGAGCGGGAGTCGGGGCGTGTTCTGCCAGCGCCTGCCCGCAACTGTCGAGACTGCACCGATGCCGACGCCGAGGTAGTCGCGGCCGAGCCAGTACGCAAGGTTGTGGTGCGCGCGCAGGTCCCGGCCGCCCTCCCTTTCGGCGGGCAAGCAGAAGTTCGCCGTCTCGTACCAGCGGTAGCCGGCCTCGGTCAGCTTCCCTACGACCCGCTCGAAGTAGCCCTCGAGCGCGTCCGACTGCCGCACGAGCTCCTCTCCGTGCCGGTGGGTGAAGCGCGTGCCGGGCTTCGCCTCGAGCTCGTAGCAGGACAGGTGCTCGGGGCCGAGCGCGAGCGCCTCGTCGATGTCGGCTTCCAGATCGGCGGCGGCCTGGCCCGGGATGCCGTAGATGAGGTCGAGAGAGATGTTGTCAAATCCGGCATCACGGAGATGGTAGAACGCACGTCGGACGTCCCAGGGCGCGGCCCGCCGCTCGAGAACCTGGAGCAACTCGGCCTGGAACGTCTGCGCTCCGAGCGAGACGCGATTCACCCCGCTCTCTCGCAGCAGCCGCGCCACCTCGGGTGTCACGGTCTCGGGGTTCGCCTCCACCGTGACCTCGCCGGCGCTCGGCAGCGCCTCCAGCAGGCGCCGAAGCTCGGCCGCCTCCGTCAAGGTCGGAGTGCCGCCTCCGACGAAGACGGTCTCGACTTCGGCAGCCAGGAGGGACCGCTCGAGCTCGAGCTCGGCGAGCAGCGCGCCCACGTACGAGCGGTGCTCTCCGCCCCGGCCCACGACGGTGACGAAATCGCAGTAGCCGCAGCGGTGCGCACAGAACGGCAGATGCACGTAGAGGTGCCGGACGGCGCCGGTCAACGCGAGTCCTCGTTGAGGTTCAAGACGGCGAGGAAGGCCTCCTGCGGCACCTCGACGGCGCCGACCTGCTTCATGCGCTTCTTGCCCGCCTTCTGGCGTTCGAGGAGCTTCCGCTTGCGTGTGATGTCGCCGCCGTAGCATTTGGCGAGCACGTCCTTCCGCTTCGCCTTGATCGTCTCGCGGGCGATCACGCGCGCGCCGATCGCCGCTTGCACGGGGACGTCGAACATCTGCCGCGGGATCTCGGCACGAAGCCGGTCGACGAGCGCGCGGCCCCGCCCGTACGCGGAGTCTCGATGGATGATGAGCGAGAGGGCGTCGACGGGCTCGCCCGCAATGAGGACGTCGAGCTTGACGAGCTCTCCCTCTCGAAAGTCGATCACGTCGTAGTCGAAGCTTGCGTAGCCACGCGTCCTCGACTTCAGCTGGTCGTAGAAGTCGACGACGACCTCGGCGAGGGGTAGCTCGTAGATGAGGACGACGCGCTGTTCCGAGAGGTACTCCATGTGGTCGAAGCTGCCTCGCCGTTCCGTGCAGAGCTCCATCACGGAACCGACGTACTCCTTCGGGACGATGACCGAGGCGCGGATGTACGGCTCCTCGACTCGCTCGATCTCGTCGGGCATCTCGGAGGGGTTGTGCACCTCGAGCTCCTCCCCGCCGATCGTCACCACCCTGTACGCGACGTTGGGCGCCGTGACGAGCAGGTCGAGGTCGAACTCGCGCTCGAGGCGCTCGCGGACGATCTCCATGTGGAGCAGGCCGAGAAACCCGCAGCGGAACCCGAAGCCGAGCGCCTGCGACGTCTCGGGCTCGTAGATCAGCGCGGCGTCGTTCAGCTTCAGGCGCTCGAGGGCGTCCCGGAGGTCCGGATAGGCGTCCGAGTCGGTCGGGAAGAGCCCGCTGAACACCATCGGCTTCACGTCCTTGTAGCCGGGCAACGGTCCGGCGGCAGGCGTTCCCAGCGAGGTGAGCGTGTCACCGACGCGCAGGCGGCTCACGTCCTTGAGCCCGGTGATGACGTAGCCGACCTCTCCCGACTCGAGTGTGGCGGTGGCCTGCATCGTGGGCGAGAAGAACCCGAGCTCCTCGGCCTCGAAGCGCGTTCCCTGAGCCATGGCCAGGAGGGCTTCGGCGGTCTTGAACGAGCCGTCGACGACCCGGACGAAGGCAACGACGCCGCGGTACTGGTCGTATGACGAATCGAAGATCAGGGCCCGAGCCGGCGCCTGGGGGTCGCCCACGGGCGCCGGGATTCGCTCGACGACGGCGTCGAGGACGGCGTCGACGCCCAGGCCCGTCTTCGCGGAGATCCGGAGAACGTCGCCGGCCTCTCCGCCGATCAGCTCGGCGATCTCGGCGGATGACCCGTCGGGGTCGGCCTGAGGCAGGTCGATCTTGTTCACGACCGGCAAGACCTCGAGGTCGTTCTCGATCGCGAGAAGGGCATTGGCCACCGTCTGCGCCTCGACGCCCTGCGCCGCGTCCACGACGAGGACGGCGCCCTCGCATGCCTGGAGCGAACGGGAAACCTCGTACGTGAAGTCGACATGCCCCGGCGTGTCGATCAGGTTCAGCTGATGGCCCTTCCAGAGCACCCGGACGGCCTGAGCCTTGATCGTGATTCCTCGCTCGCGCTCGAGGTCCATCGAGTCGAGCACCTGCGCCCGCATGTCGCGACCGGAAACGGTGTCCGTCACCTCGAGGATGCGGTCGGCCAGGGTGGATTTCCCGTGGTCGATGTGCGCGATGATCGAGAAGTTCCGGATCCGGTCTTGGGTCATCACTCTCAGAGGGAAGGGCGCGGGCGGGCTCGCAACGATAGCAACGCCTCCAACTCACGAATTCCCAGCAAACGCGCGGAAAATAGGTACGTCGCACCACCGGCCACGATCGCTCCGAGAACACCGAGGAGCTGCGCTCCGAACGATGCCCCGAGGGCCTCGTCGGCGCCGCGCCAGACCCCGTACGACACAGCGGCCAGCGCCGCGGACGCGATGGTCACGAGGAAGAAAGAACGTGCTGTCGCCCCGAGATCGAGACCGCCGAGGCGCTGCCGCATCAACCACAGCAGCATTGCGGCGCCCGCCACGTTCGAGATTGAGATCGCAAGCGGTATGCCCCAGGTGCCCACCCGGTAGAAAACCGCGTACAGGAGCACGTTCAGGGCGAGGTTGGCGAGTGCCGCCCAGGTGGGAATCCAGGGTGATTGGAGGCTGAAGAAGCCGCGGTTCAGCATCAGCATGATCCCGTTGAAGACGAGGCCGAGGGAGAAGGCGGCGAGGGCTGCTGCGACCACGGGCGTCTCGTCGGGATCGAACGCTCCTCGCTCGTAGAGCAATCGCACGATCGGTTCCGCCAGCACCGCCGAGAGCACGGCGGCCGGAACGAGCAGAAACGAGATCTGACGGAGACCAAGCGAGATCGTGTCTCTGAACCGGTCATGGTCAGCCCGCGCGGCGAGGCGCGCGAGCGCGGGGAAGAGAACGGTCGCGACGGCCACCGAGAACATCCCCTGCGGCAGCATGTAGATGCGGAATGCCTTGTCGATCGCGTTCGGGGCGATCGTGGGGTCGATTAGCCTCGCCGCGAAGATCGTTCCGATCAGGGCACTGACGTTGATCAGCCCGAGGGAGAGCGTGATCGGTCCCATCAACGCGAAGACACGCTTGACCGCCGGGTCGCGGATATCGATCGCCACGCGTAGGCGTCCGTCGAGCCCCCTGAGCCACGGCAAGGGGAGGAGGAACTGGATCAGCGTCCCGACGACGATCGATCCTGCGTAGACGTACAGCTTGGCGTCCGCAGTGTCGGCGCGAGGAACGCCGATCACGAGGCCCGCGATGATCGCGAGGTTCCAGAAGACCGGCGTCAGCGCGGGGATCGTGAAGTGCTCGTAGCTGTTCAGGACGCCTACGACCACTCCGAAGACGCCGAGCAGGACGACGATCGGGAACAGGAGCTGCGCGAGCCTGACGGTCAGGTCGTCGTAGGCGTCGGTCAGCGGCGGGACGAGCACCGGAGCGAGCAGCACGAACACCGCGGTGATGGCGGTGAGGACGAGCAGAAGGAGCCAGAAGAGCGTTGAGGCGACGCGCCAGGCGCGAGCGCGTTCCCCTTTTTCCAGGAGCTCGCTGAAGACGGGGACGAACGCCGACGAGAGGGCGGCATCGGCGACGAGCGCGCGAATCAGGTTCGGGATCTGAAAGGCGATCGTGAATGCGTTGATGGTGCCGCGGGCGCCGAAGTAGTTCGCAACGACGATCTCCCGCCCGAGTCCGAGGACGCGCGAGAGCCCGGTCGCAGCCGAGAACAGCGCGGTCGACAGCGCGAGCCGTCGGGTGCCGAGCCCGGAAAGCTCCGGGCGTGCTTCGCTCACCGGCGGCTCACCATTGGGTGAGCATACGAGCGCCACTGGCGGGCTCCTGCGGCCAGAGGGTCGGGTGCTAGCATTCCGCCGCCCGCATCGCGGGCCTTTTTTCGTCATGCCGAACATCAACCAACAGAAGAGGCGCGTTCGAAGCGCCGCGCGGGAGCGGCTGCAGAACCTCCGCTACCGCTCTACGGTCAAGACGCTCACCCGCCGCCTCGAGACGGCTGTGTCGGAGGGCGACGCCGACCGCGTTTCAGCGACGCATCTCGAGCTGCAGCGATGGATCGACCGCGCCGCGGCGAACGGCGCCCTCCATCGAAATACCGCCGCGCGCAAGAAGGCGCAGGCTGCACGCCTCGCCGCCGGCCCTCGGGCCTAGTTTCATCAGGCCGTTCGGCGCGCCGGAGCCTCCCCGGACTCCACGAGGTCGACGAGGGTTCGGGTCAGCTCGAGGTCGCCGGAGACCCGACTCGCTCCCTTGAGCGCCGCGTCCAGGGCGGCGAGTCGGACAACAGCAGCGTCGAGCTCCTCCTGCGAATAGCGCTCGGCGTGCCCGAGCGCCTTCCGGACCCGAAACTCGTGAATCTTCAGCCGCTTCGCGATCTCTCGGCCGGGGAGCCCCTCGGCGGCGAGGAGCTTGACACCCCGGACCAGGGTTACGTGCGCGGCCAGCCGAACCGCAACGGCGAAAGGCTCACGACGCTCGAGCTCCGCCTCCGCAGAGGCGAAGAGCGTCTCGCCGTCTCGCATCCCCCACGCGTCCGTCATCGCCCAGGCGGCCGCCTCGCGGGCCGGAGTGGCGAGAGCTTCCACGTCCGACCGCTCGATGGGCCGGCCCCGGGCCCAGGTGGTGATCTTGTCCGCTTCGGTCGTCAGGGCGACGAGGTCGTCTCCGACGATCTCGACGAGCGCGCGAGCGGCGTCCGCCTCGATCGAAGCACCGAGCCCGTCGACCTGCGCACGCACCCAGCCGGGGAGGTCGCGAGGCTTGGGCGCCTCGTAGCTGAGGACGCGGCCGGCGCCCTCGACGGCTTTCGCCAGGGCATCGCCTTTGAGCGCCTCGCCGGCGACGAGGGCAAGGACGGCGCCGGGAACCGGATTCCCGACGTAGTCTCCAACGGCGTCGACATCGGTCTTCTTCCAGCGCTCGACGCCATCGACGACCACGAGGCGGCCGCCGCCGCTCCCGGCAAAGAGGCCGAGCGCGTTGCAGGCGGCGACGGCATCCGCGCCGCTCGTCGAATCCGCGGCCAGGAGCTCGGCGGATTCGTCTCCGAAGCGGTCTCGGAGCCGGCGGAGCGCGCGAACGACCTTCGGCCGGTCGCTCCCGATGACGAGATAGACGGGAAGCAGCGGCTCGGACGACACCGCGGCCAAGGATAGTCATGCGGCGGTTCGCGTAGAGATGCCCCGCCCGTCCGTCTCGATGACGACAGCGCCGTCCCGATCGGTCCGCAGAGTCCTGAGCCCTGGAACCGCGGCAAGCGCAGCGACCGTGGACGGAGCCGGGTGGCCGTAGTCGTTCCTCCGCCCGCAAGAGATGACGGCGATCTCGGGCCTCGTCAGCTCGAGCAGCCGGGAGAGTCCCTCATCGGAGGATCCGTGGTGGGCGACCTTGAGGATCTCGACCGGCGGCGGGTTGAGAGGGAGCGTCACGGGCGACTCGGCGTCGGCCGTGAGGAGAACATCGACCTGGCCATAGGACGCCAGGATGACGGTGGCGTAGAGGTTGGGGTCCTCGCCGCGCGGCGGTGTCTCGGCAGGCCAGAGCACGCGAAGCCGCAGGCGACCCAGAGTGAAGGAGAGGCCCCTGCGGGCGACGACCACGGGGATGCCCCGTTCTGCAGCCTCGGCTAGCGCCTCGGTCTCCTCAGGCCCTTCGGCTGGGATCCGCGGGTCGAGGATTCGGTCGACGCGGATGTCCTCGATGAGCTCGGCCGCACCACCCACGTGGTCGCGCTGGGGATGCGTCAGCACGGCGAGCGCGAGCCGTCGCACGCGAAGCCGGCGAAGCTGGCCGTCGACGTCGCCCTCCGGTGGGCCCTGATCGACCAGGACGGCTCCTTCGGCGACCTCGAGCAGGATCGCGTCGCCCTGGCCCACATCCAGGACGGTCATGCGGAGCCCGGCAGGCGGCGGTCTCGACGCCTGAGGTCGGACCTGCCAGCCGGCGGCAATGATCGCGACGAGCCCTGCGGCCACGACTAGAGCCGGCCGCCGACGTCTCGGCAGCTTTGCCC